>SSFW01000160.1 GCA_008015595.1 Nitrosomonas sp.
CCAACGCCACCATATATAAATAATGGATTATAAGCAGTACCTGGTCTTTCAGCGACTTGGATGGCGCCAGCTCGCGCCAGTTGATTGGCTTTTCCTGTAACGAAATTATCAAAAGTAAAATTCGGGTTTAGATAATGCTTATTACTCGCTTTTTTGGAGGGTGTCGGATCAGCAACGGAAACGGTTGAAACCGCTTGATCTTCCCGTGAGGTGTCGATGATCGGGTTTACTTTAGGAGTAGCTTTTTTGGTAGTGATTTCACCAAGCACGAGTTGAAATTGAATCCTTTTAGAAAAATGTTGCTGCGCCATAGCTTCGATATGAGGGATAAAGTTGTCTTTAACCCATTGAAGTACAAACCGATTAGGAGCAATCAAAATAGGTTGGTCGCCACAACCTTCCGAGATATCGAGCTGCAATGGTTTAATCCATGTATTGAATTGCTGAGCATTTAATTCCTTCTCAAAATGCTTAAGACATGTATACCAGAATGCTTCAAATTCCTGCATGGACTAACGATGTGAATTGGACTCAATAAACGTGCTTATATACATTCTACACTGATGTTTGATTTCACGTTGGTAGTTCATCGCAATGATCGGTTAATTCTTTGTTTTTGAACGTATTTAGTTAATTTTATTGAAGTAATGAACTTGTTAATAACTTTAGAAGTTAAAATAAGCTAATTCATTGGTTAAATCATGAAACAATTTATACTGGAAACTGCTTTAAGGGTAATTTCAATCAAGCCTTGTATGTTCATGATCAAATACTGTGACACTTAAACCTGCCGTTCTTGCTCATCATTTGAGTAAATGTTATCAACTTTATACACAGCCCAAAGATCGTTTGAAACAATTGATCTGGGGTCGGCGTCGTCAGTATTATCGAGAGTTGTGGGCATTGCGTGAGATTAATCTTGCAATTATGCCAGGTGAAGTGATCGGAATTATTGGGAAAAATGGTTCGGGTAAATCAACCTTATTGCAGTTAATTTGTGGAACGCTGACACCGACAACAGGAGAAGTAGAGATCAATGGTCGTTTAGCTGCGTTGCTCGAATTGGGCGCAGGCTTTAATCCTGAGTTTACAGGTCGAGAAAATATCTGGATGAATGCAGCAATAATAGGACTGACACAACAAGAAATTGCCGACCGAATTGAACAAATTATTGATTTTTCGGAAATTCGTCCTTTTGTTGATCAACCCGTTAAAACTTACTCCAGCGGAATGTATGTAAGATTGGCTTTTTCGATCGCAATCAGTGTTGATCCGGACATTTTGATTATCGATGAGGCTTTGTCAGTTGGAGATGGCGCTTTCGCGCGCAAATCATTTAATCGTATCATGCAGTTACGGGATAGCGGCAAAACGATTTTATTTTGCTCCCACTCACTTTTTCAGATTGAGTCATTGTGTAATCGTGCATTTTGGATCAATCAAGGAGAATTGATGGCAGAAGGTGATGTAAAGCAAGTTGTTACGGCTTATCAACAATTCCTGGATCTGGGTGTATTAAGCAGCGATAATAATGATATTGCGGCGACTATTCAGCAGAATGATTATCTTGCTAATGCAAAGGGCTATGCAAGGCTTGAAACAGTGGTCGTTGAAATTGATGGAGCACCCTGCGCTGTGGCGGTAGCCGAAAGTGGGCAATCGGCGATCCAGGTCGATGTCAAATTTTCTACGGATCCCTCGTTACCCTGTCCGACAGTTGCAGTTACACTTCATTCTATGGATGGTCGAGTAATAACAAGCGCTGCGAGTTGGGAAGATAGTATCATCCCTCGATTAACGCCAGAAGGAATAGGGGAAATAAAACTCCTCTTTGAACAACTTCCTTTACTCAAAGGTGAATATTTAGTCAGTGTGTACTTATTATGTGAGCAGGGAATTCATCTCTATGATTCTGTTTACGGTGCCACGAAACTTCAAGTCCAGCAACAAAATCGATTACAAGGTTTTTTTATGATTCCTCATCAATGGAAGTAAATTGAGTGATGGTATTTTGGGGATCATCTCGTCTATTTAATTACAGCCAAAGTTTAACGTGTCTTCAATATCTAATTGCATGAATGGATTTTCATCTGAGCAAGAGATCAGTGATGGGTCTATTACAATCAATAGCCCATCGTTATTTAAAAACTTCGATTTTCCGCTTAATGTCTATGCGCACACACTTTTTTTAAATGAAGGTAGGGTAGATTATCTTCATTATGGGTTGTTTGAATCAGAACAGATTAATTTAAGCCAAGCACAACAATATTCAACTAATTTGATTCTGGATCGTTTACCACTTCCCCCTAGTCGAATTCTGGAGGTTGGTGCAGGTTTAGGTACGACTTGTCATTTGTTGACGCAACGGAGCTATCAAGTTCACAGTATTACACCGGATCGTCAGCAAATTGCCGAAATTCATCGACGGTTTGCGACTGGGCTCAATGTAACGCAGCAACGTTATGAAGATTTGGAGCTTATTACTGAAAGCTATGATGTTATTTTATTTCAGGAATCCGCTCAGTATATCGAACCGCTCGTGATATTTAACAAAGCGCAAGATTTATTACCAGAAGAAGGGCATATTTTCATTATTGATGAGTTTGCATTGCAGCAATCGGAAACTGCGATTGGAAGACTTCACCGATTGAAAGCTATGTTACAGTTGTCAGATCGTTTAGGCTTCGAGTTAGTGGAACATTTGGATTTATCCTCAAAAGCAACGCCTACATTGAAGTATTTACTGCATGCCATTGGCAAGCATCGGCAGCAATTGCTGGATGATCTTGATTTGGAATCGAGTCGTCTCGATCAATTAGTGCAGTCCAATCAAGATTATCTAAATAAATATGTATCAGGTCAATTTGGCTATGCGCTATTACATTTTCGAAAAAAACGCCAATTACCATGGCGACTGTCCCGGCTTAACACCAACCAAATGCCCCATATGCTCGCGTTATTTGAGAAAATATTTAAGCACAAGATGACGCCAGAAATGTGGCAATGGAAGTATGGTTCGGAGCAATGCCGAGCAATGGGTGTTTGGTATGATAATGAGCTAATTGCGCATTATGGTGGAATGGGTCGAAGCATACTTTATTTCGGCCAACCGCAAATGGCCGTCCAAATCGGTGATGTCATGGTTGACAGGGTAAATCATCCTGGATTAGTAAAAAAAGGCCCTTTTTTTCAGATGGCAGCAACATTCCTGGAACACTATATCGGTTATGGTAAACCTTATTTATTAGGATTTGGTTTTCCCAATGATAGGGCGATGAAAGTTGCTAAACGTCACGGATTGTATGCTGAAACGGGGCGTATGGTGGAAATAGCATGGACTCCTTATTCAAGGCGACCTTTGTGGCTTTCTCAATTGAAAATCATCGATCAGCATAATATCAACGATAATTGGGTAGTCGATGCCATTAATCAGTGTTGGCATGGTATGGCATCTGATCTTAATGCAGCGATTATAGGAATACGCGATTGGGCCTACCTACGTGATCGTTATTTGAATCATCCTCAACATCATTATCGTATTGTGCTCGTCCTGAGTCGGTTGAGTAGAAAAGCGAGGGGAATTCTGGTACTCCAATCTAATTCAAATGGTTGTGAAATCATGGATATGGTTGCACCACTCGATCAGATTTCCTTGCTGATAACTCATGCGAGACGAATTGCACGGATTAATGGTGATCAACGTGTATTTTGCCAAATTACCCATAATTTCTCTGATCGTTTTATTTCAGCGAGTGGTGAAGGAATGTTGAGTGAGTTACCCATTCGAATACCCGCAAATGCTTGGAGTGATGGTCCATCACCACAATTACTCATGAATCACTGGTGGTTAATGAGTGGTGACATGGATTTTAGGTAGTGCACTATCCATTAATTTTTGTATAAAAAACATTCTCATTGGAAAATCTTCTTATTCCCTATCAAGCAACAACGACCATACCTTGTAGAAAGGTATTGGTGTTTGCCCCTCATCCTGATGATGAAGTATTTGGATGTGGCGGCGCGATTATGCGGCATCTTGCACAGGGTGTTGCTGTGGAGGTGATTATCGTCTCTGATGGTGCGTATGGAGCAAAATCGGAAGAAAGTTCAAGGCAATATGTGCTACAGCGTCAAGAAGAGAGTAACTTATCAGCAAAGATTTTAGGGTACGGTCTTCCATCATTCTGGTCATATCCAGATCGTAAGGTTGGCTATGGAGAAAAGCTCATCCAAGACATTTTAGCTGCTATCAATCAATCCCAAGCAGATTTAATCTATGCGCCCTCTGTTTTCGAGGTGCACCCCGATCACCGTTCGATAGGGATGACTGCGATTGAAGCAGTCAGAAGAATAGGTAAATCACTGAAGCTCGCATTGTACGAAGTGGGTATGCCGATGCGACCCAATTGCTTACTCGATATCAGCGAATTCGTTGAGCGTAAAATGGCTGCAATGCAGTGCTTCAGCTCGCAAAACCAGAAGCAGCGCTACGATCTCGATATTGCGGCACTTAATCGCTATCGAACTTATACTTTGCCAGCTGAAATTCAGGCAGCGGAAGCCTATTTGATAATTTCGGCCGAAGAATTGGTTAAGGATCCATTAAAGCTTTATCAATCCGAATATGCGCGTCAAAGAGAGTTGGGAGTAGCGATCGATCGTGGTGATATTCCTTTAGTGAGTGTCATTATTCGAAGTATGGATCGACCTACGTTAACGAGAGCTTTGGATAGTTTAGCGTTACAAACGTATCCCAATATTGAGGTTGTTTTGGTGAATGCAAAAGGCGGGATGCACGAGCAATCGTCTGATTGGTGTGGAAATTTTCCGCTTCGTTTAATTAACCAGGATGGTGAACCTTTGCTTCGCTCTAAAGCAGCGAATATTGGGTTAGATGCTTGTCAAGGTAGCTATATAAGTTTTCTTGATGATGATGATGCGATCGATCCGGACCATATTGCTAATTTGATTGAGGGAATCCAGTCAGTATCGACATGCTCAATTGCATATACCGGTGTGCGTGGTAAAGATGAGCAGGATGAAAATAAGCCGTTTGTTGAATTTAAAACGGCTGAAGTCAATTTTGCAAAATTGTTGCTAGGGAACGTTATTCCTATCCATGCAATCCTCTTTCCAGCAACGTTGTTAAAACAAGGCGCAGTGTTTGATGAAAAGCTAGCTTTATACGAGGATTGGGATTTTTGGCTACAACTTAGCCGGTACACCCCCTTTAATTTTATAAATCGAACGAGCGCTACTTATTTTACGGGTGGTGGATCGGAAGTTTCTCCGCTGCACAATGATCCTGTTCGAGTAAAGCAAGCAACGGTTAACCTGTATCAAAAATGGCTGAAATTACTTACAGCAAGCGAATTCGCAGCGGTTGCCGATTTGCATCATCGAACCAACAATCAATTTCAAGCTGAAATGGGCGGGTTGCACCGTGAAATTGGCAGATTGCAAGATTTGCAGCAGCAAACATGCACCCAGCTAGAGCAAAAATCGATGCATCTAAAACAGTTACAGCAGGAGCTAAATGTTTTATATGCATCGCGCTCTTGGCGCATTACATGGCCACTGCGCTGGAGTTTGGAGTGCCTTAGGGCATTAAAAAGTTTATTTAAGCGGTGCTATTACACACTTCCAGGCGCATACAGAGTTTATCGTTTTGTTAAGGGATTCAGTCAGCAGCGTAGAAGTCAATCGAGTTCTCAAATTGATCAAAGTGGGGGACCCTGGCCAATTGGACCTGCTGGGCAAATCCTGTTGATTGAGCACAGTGTGCCTCGACCAGATCAGGATGCTGGTTCTATGATGATCTATAACTTTATCAAAGTTTTTATTGAGATGGGATATGGTGTAACATTTTATCCAGTTGATTTAGCTTATGATCCAGTCTATACACCGCGATTGATTGAACTAAAAGTACGATGTTTAAACAAGCCTCAAGTTAATGCATTAGAGCATCATTTGGCTGCGATAGATCGTTCTTATGATTTCGTTTTATCATGCCGCCCTGTCTATACCGAAGCATTGATACCTATAATCAAAAAGTATTGCACTACGGCGCATTTCATTTATGAAACACATGATTTGCATTTTATTCGTTTACAACGACAGGCCGAGGTTGAACATAATCGCGAGATGTTGGCCCATTCCAGCTTTCTCAAAGCAATGGAGTTAAATATCGCGGCTGAAGCTGATTGTACTATTGTGGTAAGTAATAAAGAGCGAGATATTTTGTTGCGGGAAAATCCCAATCTTTATATCGAAGTAATTCCGGTTGTTAGTGAAATATTTGGACGTAAGTCCGACTTTTCTCAGCGTAGTGATTTGGTGTTCATTGGAAACTATGAGCATCGTCCTAATGTCGATGCGGTTCTGTATTTTGTGAAAGATATTTTTCCGCAAGTCTTGAAAAAAATTCCTACAATTAAATTTTTCATCGTTGGTAGTAGTCCCCCTCAAGAAATTACTGCTTTGTCCAGTGACAATATCGTTGTTCTGGGTTTTGTGCCAGATATTACTGATGTAATGAGTCAAGCTAGAATATCCATAAATCCCTTACGGTTTGGCGCTGGAATAAAAGGAAAATTGATTACTTGTATGTCTTATGGTCTTCCATGCATTGGCACAGGCATAGCTGCTGAAGGTATGTCGTTGACGCACGAAAAAAATATTCTGATAGCTGATACACCTTCGGCGTTCTCTGATTGCATTATTAATCTTTATTCCAATCCGATTTTATGGGAACAGCTATCAAATGAAGGACTTGCATTTGTTCAGCAAAATTTTTCACTGAATGTAGCAAAAGAAGGATTTACCCAAATATTTAATCGTTTGCGATTAAAAAATAAAACGGTTAAATAATGATTGATATGCAAAACCGTGTTCTTGAATTGAATCCCACAATTTCAGTGGTCATACCGCTTTATAACCATGAGCGATATATTGATGACGCGATTGATAGCTTGTTACAACAGACGATACCTCCATTTGAAATTATCATTATTGATGATGGTTCGCATGATAATTCCTGGCAACGAGTACAGCATCGCGCAAAAGAAGAACCACGTATCATTACTTGGTCGCAGAAAAATCAAGGCGCACATTACACGCTGAATAATGGCCTTAATCATGCAACTGGTGAGTATTTAGCCATTCTTAATTCAGATGATGTTTATCATCCACAACGCCTTGAATTTTGCCTGCAAGCAATGCAAGCCAATCCCGTTCCGGATGTAATTTGTACAGCACTCGCTTTTATTAATGAAAAGGGTAAGTCTTGTAGCAATACTTGGTATGAAGAAGCGCTAGCGTTTCACCGAAAAGTCAGTGATCTTTCATTAGCACTGATTAATGGTAATTTCTTGATGACAACCTCTAACCTATTTATGCATCGATCGGTATGGGCTGATCTGGGTACCTTTGCAAATCTTCGTTATGCACATGATCTCGATTTCTTTTTGCGGGCAATTTCATTTAATAAAAGAATGGTTATTCTAGAAAATCCATTATTGCATTACCGAACGCATGCTACCAATACCATCAATGAAGGGGTTCTCAAAGTCAAATTGGAATGGGCTGCTGTGGTAGCCTATTATGCTTGGAAGATGAAGCGAAATGATTGGAGCTATTGGGAGCAACTGGTCGAAATAACCAATCGCCATGATTTAACAAGGATGCTTTTTTTCTTTTTTAAATACTATCAACAGAATGTTACTGAAAGGCTTGCGGTTGATGATTGGCTCGCTGATAACGCTTTTTGCAAATTTCTTACTGACACGATTCGATGAAAATTCTTACTATCAGTAATCTTTACCCCCCTAATATAGTCGGTGGCTATGAAGTACTGTGCTTTGAGGTAATGCGGGGACTGGCTGAAAAAGGGCATGAAATCAACGTGCTGACCAGCGATTATGGCGGCAAACAAGCGATTTATCCGAATCAGCAAGTACAGCGCTTACTTACTTTACTTGCCACAGAAGGTAATATTTATAAACCATTGAATATTTCTGCGATCGAGCGCAACAATATTAATCAAAAAAATCTGCAGACATTGTCTAGAACGCTGGATGAAATAAACCCAGATCTTATTTTTATTTGGAATCTGCATTTTTTTGATGTGTCGCTGCTCGATGCACTTTCATTGGTTAAGAAGAAACAGGTTTATTTGCTTTCTGATAATTGGCTTATCAATTTTTATAATAGTGATTTTGTTGCTAATTATTTTTCTCGTGAGGTTTATGTAAAGCGCGATCGTTGGCATGCTTGTTGGCATCGTTTTAAAAGTAGACTCTTTAATGGTCAGAAGAAGCGAAGTATGCTGGGTTACGCTATATTCGCTAGCCGATTCATGCAAAATCTTTATTCTCGTGCTGGGTTTGAGTTTGCAAACAGTAAGATTATTTATCACGGTATTTCATCAGGAGTAGAAGAATCGTTACCGTTTGCTAAACGCGAAACGTTTATTGCTAACGATGAGCTACGTCTATTATTCGCTGGACGTGTAGTGGATATCAAAGGTGTCCATACAGCGATCGAAGCCATGCCCCATATAATAAATGCGTTACCAAATTTGAAAATAAGCCTATCTATCGTAGGTGATATGCGCGATCAACAGTATGTGGCTAATCTGAAGAAAATAATTGCGGAGCTTGGAGTAGAAGAAAGAGTTTGCTTTATCCCACCAGTAGAGGAATCGAAACTGTTTGGTCTTTTTCAAGACTATGATATTTACCTTTTTCCCTCTTTATATGAGCCTTTTTCTCTTACGTTAATTCATGCACTTCGGGCGGGTATTCCCACGATTGCATCAGATGTTGGCGGCAATCCTGAAATTGTTTTTCATGAACAAACGGGTTTATTGTTTCGCCCAGCAGATGCTAGACATCTGGCTGCTCAGGTAGTTAAATTTGTCCATAATAAGAATTTGCGGGTGACTGTTAGTTCTGGAGCTCGAGATCATGCTAATCAGTTTACTTTTAATCGAATGATTAATCAGATCGAAGATTATTTGTTGTATTCGCTAGAAAGTAACCAATGAACATTCTTGTACTCGGGGCAAGAGGTTTTATTGGAAAACACCTATGCTCAGCTTTAGTTGCTGCGAATCATAGGGTTAGAGGTTTTGATTTGCAGCCAGTCAATGGTAACTGGCCAGATATTCCTGGTGTTGAGTGGACTGCAGGAAATTTGGATCATGTGTCAGATGTAATGACTGCCCTCGATAAGATCGATTTAGTATTTCACTTGATTAGCACAACGATTCCTCAAACATCTAATGAAAATCCTTTATTGGATTTACAGCAGAATGTTGGTGCTACCCTGAAATTACTTGAGCTTGTAATTAAGCAACCGAGAAAACCACGTTTTATTTTCCTCTCATCGGGTGGAACAATATATGGAATTCCTCACATAATTCCTATACCAGAGGAACATCCAACCGATCCACTCAGCGCTTATGGTATAGCCAAATTAGCGATCGAAAAGTACCTTGCACTCTATGGTTATTTGTATAAGCTCGATTATAGTATTCTGCGACTTGCTAATCCTTATGGTGAATTTCAGTCCCATCTTTCTAGCCAGGGGGTTATAGCTGCTTTTGTTCATAAAGCATTACATCATAAGCCTGTTGAAATTTGGGGGGATGGGAGCATTGTTCGCGACTATCTTTATATCGGTGATGTCATTTCTGCGATGATTACCCTAATTGACTATGATGGACCCGAAAAAATATTCAACATTGGGGGTGGCAAGGGTCATAGTATTCTTGAGCTTTTAAGCGTTATTAAGGAGCTATTTCAGCATGATATCGCGTATTATCATCTGGAGAGTCGCGCATGTGATGTTCCTATAAATGTTTTAGATATAAAGCGTGCAGCAAGTATCTTAGGCTGGAAACCAACTACTCCCTTGCATGCAGGAATAAAACGAGTCATTGATTATCAGCGTTCAGTTGATTATTCCTTAAATGATAATCCTTCAAAAAACAAGTGATATTATCTGGAAGTTACATCGGCATGCGCATAATGGCTCGTCGTTTGACCGCTAAGTGTTCTGATCTGATAACCTATGCGGTGATTTCCAATTGATATCAAACGTTCAAGTGCATGGGCCAGGGTTCCATCCAGTTGCCCCTTTTCCACTCCAAAGTCTGTATCCTCAAAGCTCAATGTTAGCAAAGGAAGCAATGCATCAATTCGCGCAGTGAACATGGTTCCTGCTACGAAATGTAGCTTCATAACGGTTTCCATTTCGACACCTAATCGAGCAGATAATTCTATGATTGCTTTTTCATTTGCGGCTATATAGTGGTTCATGGGAACAAGATGACCTTCTGGAGCTAAGATACCGACTTCAGGATGATCAACCAAATATTGAATGTTTTTTTCTAGCATAGATTTTGTAAGTAATTTAAAAAATAAATCTTTACGCCAGATAGTTCCATCTGTTCTATGCTTTGATTTTTTTGTGTGAACTTTTACGATAAATGAGAAGTGTTGCTGGTAGATTTCTTTTAAGATTTTAATAAGGGGAAAAATATCGCGTCCTTGATTGTTTACACCTAGAATTTGGTACTCCATCCCGTGAGATATAAGTCGATTTTCTATGAGTGATACTTGGTAGCTGGGTGTTGTGATAAATAATTTGATTTTATATTTGTCCGTACTACTTAAATTTGCAAGTATTTCATCGAAAATATCTGGGTAGTAGGCATGAATGACTATAGCTACTTTTGGGCAATTTTCTTGGCTAATGAGGTTGTTTTTTTGCTGACTTAAAATTTCTAATTGCTGAGCAATCCGGCAACTTTCAAGAAAGCTAAATCCAAATTTTCTGTCGGGTTCGAGGTGAGCCCCTTCTGCCCATTCATTCCAAGCATTAATAAAAATAAACTGCTCACTCGGTTTAAATTGTTTTTGAGAAAGTGAGATTAAGGTAGCAAGCCATTGATGAAATCTAAGTGGGGAGGAGTCGATATAAGTTGTTCCGCGTCCAGGTATGCGCGCCTCATTATCCCACCCAGGAAATAATCCTCTAAATTTTTTATACGAGGGCATGATTTGATTTTGTCCAATCGACGCGGCCTCGTTGTAATCGTATATATTGCCCTGATATAGCGGGTTAATCATTTTTCCGGAAGCAATAATTTGCTGTGTTATCGGTTTTACCGGATATGTATTGGGTGCATACTCTATTGCCGCATCAAAGCCGATTTCATTTGGTTTGGTGTGCTCAAATGCATGAGTGAGTGCTAGAAAGATTTCACCAATCGAATTTTCTCGACACCACTTGCGCCAACGCATGGCGGTTGCTCTCGCGTCAGGAAGCAGTCCGGGGCTAAAGAATTAATAAAGGCTTGCCCTCGATTCGAATGTAACGAGGATCGCGCATATACCTTGCTGAGTCAGCGATGAAAGCAATATCATCTTCGGCAGAATGTTGCTGGGCTAGTAAAATATCTTGCTCTAGGCCATCCCAACGTCGGGTCCAGTTTTGATTGGCCCAATTGATGCAGAAAGGAAAATCAAGATCTGGGTTGTTTAGAACAGTTTCAAGCGGAGTTTCGAGAACTTTTTTTTTGTTAAACCAGTAATGGTGATAACAGAATCCATAAATTCCATACTGCTTGGCTAATGTGATTTGTTGCTGCTGTATTTCTTTTAGGCGTAAATCATAGAAACCCAGTACATCAGGTAAGTGCGGTTGATAATGCCCGAGAAATTGTGGAACTGCTTTGGTTACATTCGTCCATTCGGTAAAACCTTTTCCCCACCATTCATCATTTTCTTTGATTGGATGAAATTGTGGAAGGTAAAATGCGATTAATTTAATCTCAGAACGCAGAGACTGTATCTGATTAATTCTAAAAGGAATATAGCTTTCTGATTTAAAGGCTTGCTGGAATAGCTGAGCAAAATAAGATTTCGTATCAATATTAGGGAGTTGATTGGATAAGGGTTTTTGTAACTGCCGCAACAAGATATATGCTTTTTTAATTGCGGTTAACAAACCATTGGTTTTGACTTCCCGTATGAATTTTTCTTGTCGATGTTTGCTAGTAATATTTTGAAGCAATAATTTGAGCATTGATTGAAGCTGTGGTTTTACGAATTCGCTTATAAATAAACGGTTGAGCTATATAATGAAGATTAGATTTATACTACTTGCGGTTGCTTGGATGTAGATCGATTAAATATGCAGTATCTTATTAATGAATAAATGAATCTTCCATCGCCGGTATCGCTTGTGATTGTAAATCATAATGCAGGATTGTTACTAACTGATTGCATTCGCTCAGCTCAAAGTCAAGTTCAGGAAATTATTGTTATCGATAATGCTTCCACTGATAGGAGTTTGGCTGAAATCGAGCAAGGGGTTTCAAACGAAGAAAAACAACTACTCACGATTAAACGCTTAGATCGAAATATCGGATTTGCTGCTGCCTGTAATATTGGAATTCAAGAGACCCGATCCCCTTTTGTTTTATTCTTAAATCCTGATTGTATGCTTCCAGTCAATGCGATTGATCGTCTCATGCAAGTGCTGCAATCCGATAGCCAAATCGGAATGGTTGGAGGCCGACTCCTTAATGCGGATGGAAGTGAGCAAGGCGGTGGTCGGCGAGCCATTCCAACACCTTGGCGTGCACTGGTGCGAGCGACCGGTTTATATCGCTTGGAGAGGTTTTGGCCTAACCTTTTTTTTGATTTTCATTTGCATAAACAGCCTTTACCCCTAAATCCTATCGATGTAGAGGCTATTTCTGGTGCATTGATGTTAGTGCGCCGTGACGCAATAGATGAAGTGAGTGTTTGGGATGAAGGTTATTTTCTTCATTGCGAGGATCTCGATTGGTGCATGCGGTTTAGGCACAAAGGATGGCGAATTGTCTTTGTTCCAGATGTGCAGGTATTGCATCATAAAGGCGCATGTAGCCAAGCTAGGCCGCTCTTCGTTGCTTGGCATAAGCATAAAGGTATGTTGCGGTTTTACCAGAAATTTTTTCGTGATCAGTACCCTTCCGTGTTAATGTGGCTTGTCTCTACAGGTGTTTGGTTTCGTTTGGGGGCAGTAGTTTTTTTTCATTATCTTTCCCAGCTAGGGCGTTTTTGCTTGAGACAACGACGTGGTTAATCAAAGTATTGGTGTTTTTGGAGCAACGAGTCTGGTTGGAAAGCGCTTATTACCACTACTAATACAAAATGGTTGGGAAGTGACGGCATTTTCGAGGCAAAAAATTGATTCTGAATTTATCCCGACCACTTCTGCAATTAAATGGTGCTCATTGGAATCATTGCGTGAGAATCAGCTTAATTTTAATTTCGATCAGAAGATACCCTATTGGTTTTATTTGGCGCCGATCTGGACTTTGCCTGCTTATTTCGATTTTTTATCTAAACAAATGGTAAAAAAAATAATTGTTTTATCTTCTACAAGTATTTTTACCAAAGTGACTTCCTCGGATACAAGCGAAATAAAAATCGCCAAAAAACTCGAGGAAGGTGAAGCAAATCTACGAAATTGGGCTGAGAGGCACGAGATTAATTGGATCATTTTACGCCCTACCCTTATTTATGGTTATGGCCAAGATCGAAATGTTTGTGAAATCGCTCGCTTCATTCAACGGTTTCATTTTTTCCCCTTATTAGGAAATGCAAATGGCTTAAGACAACCTATCCATGCAGATGATGTTGCTGCGGCATGTTATGCTGCATTTCTATCCCAGCAAGTAACTAATCGAGTATATAATATTAGCGGGAATGAATTGATTGCCTATCGGGACATGGTCGAACGGATATTTGTCGCATTAGATAAATCGCCAATCTTGCTCAAAATCCCGTACTGGTTTTTTCAATTAGCAATAAAGCTGTTAAAACCATTTCCTCGATACAGCAAATGGTCTATCGCAATGGTTGAGCGAATGGGAAGAGATCTCGTATTTGATCATTCGGAAGCCTCGCGAGATTTTGGTTTTATGCCGCGCGCGTTTAAATTAGGTAAAGAAGATATTCCACTTTAGCCATCATGCGCATCAAGAATATGTGAGAAATTACACATTCGCATTAAGGTATTTTTTGGTTTAATGGCCAACATTCTTGACTTGGCTTGATTGGCACTATTACCAAGAGATTATCTGTAAGACAAATCGCTTATTTTTCTAATTTTTTAAATGAAAGCACAGAAGTTACCTCATAGTGAACTTGCAGAAATTTTAATTGGTTTCAAACGGGCTTTTCGCACGGTTGGTGTGTTTAGTGCGGTCATAAATTTACTTTTGTTAATGCCTGCGTTGTATATGTTACAGCTTTATGACAGCGTTTTGACTAGCCGTAATGAAATGACCCTCTTAATGCTGACCCTAATTATGTTAGGGGCTTATATCTTCATGGGAACGTTAGAGTTTATTCGAAGTTTTGTGCTGATTCGAATCGGGGCCCAATTCGATTTGAAGTTGAATAAGCGTGTCTATGACGCTGCCTTTGAACAAAGTCTGCGAATTGGCGATAGCAATGCAGGCCAAGCATTACAAGATCTAACCAATTTACGTCAATTTTTAACAGGAAATGCATTGTTTGCTTTTTTTGATGCGCCCTGGTTTCCCATTTATATATTGGTTATTTTTCTATTTAACGTTTGGCTTGGTGTGTTTGCACTATTTGGAACGGCCGTTCTTATAGTGCTTGCTTATATTAATGAAAAAATATCGCACAAACCGCTTGCTGAAGCGAATGCCATGGCTGTAGCTTCTTCAGCACTTGCAACCAATAATCTCCGAAATGCAGAAGTAATCGAAGCAATGGGGATGCTTCCAAACATCCAGGCGCGCTGGTATAAAATTCATAGCCGATTTCTTAATTTACAAGCAGAAGCAAGCGAGAAGTCAGGCGTCGTTACTGCCATTAGTAAGGCAACTTCAGTTGCTTTGCAATCAATGATGCTAGGTTTGGGGGCATTGCTCGTACTCGAGGACAGCATTTCGCCCGGTATGATGATTGCGGGCTCTATTTTGCTTGGTAAAGCGATAGGGCCAGTGCAATTATTGATTAGTGTTTGGCGACAATTTGGTAATACCCGCAGTGCCTATGAAAGATTGACAAAGTTATTGGAAGAAAACCCAGCGCGTAAGCCAGGTATGGCATTGCCTAAACCGAAAGGGATAATAGCAGTTGAGAATGTAATCGCTGCACCGCCCGGTTCAAAAGTGGCTGTCATCAAGGGATTGACCTTTTCGATTGCGGCGGGTGAAGTTCTGGGTATTATTGGGCCCAGTGGATCTGGGAAATCTACCCTGGCACGGTTACTCGTTGGTGTATGGCCTGCTGCAGCTGGGAAAGTACGGTTAGATGGTGCGGATGTTTATCAATGGAATAAAGATGAGCTAGGGCCTCATATCGGTTATTTGCCTCAAGATATCGAATTATTTTCTGGGACCGTGAGTGAGAATATTGCTCGCTTTGGTGAGGTCGATGCTGAGCAGGTCATATTGGCGGCAAAGCGCGCGGGTGTTCACGAAATGATTTTGAATATGCCCAAGGGTTATGATACTCCCTTGGGAGATGGGGGGGGGGGGTTATCAGGCGGTCAAAAGCAGCGTATTGGATTAGCGCGTTCGATGTATGGCGATCCTTCGCTGATCGTGCTTGATGAACCTAATTCTAATCTCGATGATATTGGTGAGCAGGCGTTATTGGCAGCAATTGTCGATTTACATAAACGTGGCAAAACGATTATTTTGATTACACATCGTACCAGTATAATTACGGCGACGAGTAAACTATTGTTCCTGCGAGATGGTGTGATACAGATGTTTGGGCCTAGCAGCCAGGTTCTTGCTGAATTAGCGAAGCAGCAGCAACAAGCACAGCAAGCAATGCAAGCCAAGCGTCAAGCAATGGACCAAAATGTGCAATCTATCGCATTAACACCGGGTAACCAACCAGAAGGGAAAGCGTAGTTTTTAATTTCACTATGAATTCAGTTAATCAAAACAATTCAATCAATGAAGGCGTAGATCAGGCTACCGAAGTAAAAACAGATGCGTCATCTCATACTCGGCTCGGATGGTGGATTGTTTTAGCTGGGGTGGGCGGTTTTCTATTGTGGGCAACCCTTGCGCCACTTGATAAAGGCGTGCCACTTTCTGGATCTGTTATGGTTGCAACCAATCGGAAAGCCGTACAGCACCAAACAGGGGGTATCGTTGATGATATCCTCGTTAAGGAAGGTGATACAGTGAAAGCCGGTCAAGTTTTGGTGAAAATGAATGATATCCAAGTCAAGGCACAGGCTGAAATTACAAGAGGTCAACTTATTACTGCTCGGGCTGTCGAAGCCCGTTTGATTGCCGAACGGGATAAAAAATCTGAAATTGATTTTCCGCCGTTTTTATTAACTGCGCTTGATGATCCTCGTGCCATGAGTAGTATTTCGCTTCAAAAGCAATTATTTTTTTCTAGGCGCTCTGTGTTAAAGCATGAAATAGAAGCATTAGATGAAAGTATTGCTGGAATGAATCTACAGGTTAGAGGTTTGGAAGATGCTCGTAAAAGTAAGGAAGAGCAACGTCACTTTTTGAAGGAACAACTAATTAATATGCGTGAGTTGGCGCAAGAAGGTTATGTTCCCCGTAATCGGGTTTTGGAGCTTGAGCGTCTTCATGCGCAATTGAATAGTGATCTTTCAACAGACATCGGAAACATTGGGAGACTCCGTCGACAGATTTCAGAATTCAATTTAAAGCGCCTACAGCGCCTAGAAGAGTATCAACGGGAAGTTCGTCAGCAATTGACCGATGTGCAACGCGAAGCGGAATCATTGAATAGCCGGTTACTTGCACAGGATTTTGAGTTAGCTAATGTGTTAGTAAAAGCTCCTGTTGATGGGGTTGTAGTCGGTATTAATGTGTTCACTCGTGGGGGTGTTATTGGTCCTGGGTTTCGCATCATGGATATTGTGCCTTCTGAGGATATGCTCGTGATCGAAGGGCAAGTTCCCGTCCATTTAATCGATAAAGTTCATGCAGGACTTGATGTCGATTTCATTTTTACTGCGTTCAATCAAAACAAAATTCCACGAGTGCCGGGAGTCGTAACCCATGTATCGGCTGATCGGTTGACCGAAGAGCGTACCGGGATTCCCTATTATAATTTAAAGGCAAAAGTTGTTCCTGAAGGGATGAAGTTGCTGACTGATTTTCAAATTCGAGCAGGCATGCCAGTTGAGATTTTTGTGAAAACGGGAGAGCGACCGTTAATGAGCTATTTGCTAAAGCCTTTTTTGGACCGACTCCATAAATCATTGGTGGAAGATTAATCGTGCCGTTGTTTTCTTATAAACAAATCCGGTTACTTATGCTGCTTGCTGCAATGGGAGGGTACGTTACCGCTGCAAACGCAATTGGCTTATTGGATGCGTATGAGTCAGCCTTAATGCATGATCCAACTTTTCGTGCGGCCATCCATGAAAATGAGGCCGGACAGCAAGCAATTGCAATCGGTCGGGCAGGACTATTACCCACTTTATCGATAACTCATCTGCAAAGTATAAGTCGAGGCACGCAAACGAATCCTAATATTGCAGGGATTAGTGAAAAATCTAATCTAAGTTTTAATAGTGAAGTCACAACATTAACATTGCGACAACCCTTGCTGAACATGGAGGCTGTTACCAATTATGATCAAAGCCATGCCCGAGCAAACTCTAGCCAAGCTAAACTGATTGGTCAAAGTCACTTGCTCATCGTCCGGTTGGTAGAAGCTTATGTGAAAACATTGCTCGCGCAAGATCGCTTATATTTAGCAAAGGCGCAAGATAAAGCGCTAGAAGAATTAAAAATTGTTAATCAAAATATGTTGAAGCGTGGTGAAGGGACCCATACCGATGTGCTAGAAACACAATCGCGACATGCTTTAGCGCAAGCACAAGTTATCGAAGCTCAAGATGAGTTTGATACAGCTAAATTGGCATTATCAGCAATGATAGGGCAAGATGTCGCTGCTTTGGACGCTTTATCCAGCCATTTTAAAGTGCAGCCATTGTATCCCGCTGATTTTGAAAGCTGGCAAGAAATGGCACTGGTAGGTAATGCTGAGCTTTTAACACAACAACATATGGTTACTTCGAGTAAGCTAGAAATACAAAAAAGTCGAGCCGGGCATGCCCCCCGTGTGGATCTTGTAGCAAGCTTGAACCGTAACAATGCTGCTTCTTTTCTTTTTCCCGATCGTGATGCAACGTTTGGAACCATTGGCGTGGAAGTTAATTTGCCACTTTATGCGGGCGGACGTGTTATTGCGACAACGGATCAAGCCCAAGCGAATCATGCAAGAGCAGGTGCAGAGTTTGATGCGATCCGAGATCGAGTGCTGGTCGAATTACGTAAACAATTTCAATTAGCACAAAGCAGTATTAAGCGAATTGATTCTCTCGAATTAGCCGTAGATTCAGCGTTATTGCTTGTACAAGCGACGGATAAAAGCATTAAAGGAGGCGTGCGCATCAATCTTGATTTGCTGGACGCACAAAGGCAGCTATTTTTAGCGCAAGTTAATCTTGCAGAAGCAAAATATAACTACCTTTTGGCCTACTTACGACTTCGCCTGGCGTCAGGAACTATCGCTTTAGATGACTTGGAGAAAGTTGCTGCCTACTTTGTTGCAAAAAACTAGCCTACTTTAGTGCTTATAATTTCGATTAATATTTACTTGCAAAAAATAGTATTCCTGCTTCGTAACAAATGAGCGTACTATAGCCGACTAGGATTAGTATCAACAAATGCTTAACTTTTAATGATTGTGTCAATTCGACATGATGATGAATCAAGAGGAAGATCATCGCAAGCGATGTAAGTGCTAGCTTGATGCTTACGAATTTCTCAGTACTATCATCAATAAGTACCGCCATGAAGTTATTAAGCTCTACGCCCCCTCTGGCTAGAATATTAAGCGTAAGTAAAGCATCTAATGCGCTGAGGATGATTGTTAAAATGGTGCAAAGCACGATGTAAGTGGAATAGGTATCAACATAAGCAGCGCCGCTGCCTGAGCGTCGTTTAAGAACGCGTTTACCTTGCTTAAGACCTAACTGATAGGGGCAAAGAAAGGGTATTGTAGAACGGCGGTCTAAAATTCTTTGATCAATAGTCATATTTGTATGCATCATAGCTTATAACCTTTTCAATAATTAACAATTAGTCCTGCTAAACTGGGTAAGAAACGAAACATGATTATTCTTATCTGTGGGTTCAGGAACAACTGTACTCATGTACAAGCTAAGTGAATTGGTCGTGTCGTCTTAGGATAAAGCTTGCTGCAATTAATTGGGTGAAATTAAGGTTGACATCACTACCTTTAAAAGGTTGTAATATACTGTTACAGAAATGAAGTTTATATTTATTTGATCAACTAAAAAGAAAGTTTAAGATGAAACGCACTTATCAACCCTCAGTTATCAGAAGAAAACGTACGCATGGTTTCCTTGTACGTATGAGAACCCGTAGTGGCGCTGCCGTTATTCGAGCACGTCGAGCGAAAGGTCGTGCACGTTTAAGTGTCTAGGCCTCGCGCTTAAAGTCAGTATAAAGTAGAAAAGAAGAATCCTTTATCGAATGGTTGGGTGAAAGAGAATCTTTTCATTTCCCAAAAAATTTAGGCTTCATCGGGCGAGAGAGTTTCAATCGGTTATTCAGTTTAAACAATCTGTAAGTTCCCAGCTATTGCAGCTATACTTGAAGCCGAATAAAAGTGATTTTCCCAGACTTGGCTTGGTTGTTGCGAGAAAAGTAGCGCGGACTGCCGTGAGACGAAATAAATTAAAGCGAGTGCTGAGAGAGGTTTTTCGTTTGCACAAGCCTAAGTTAGGGAATAACGATTATATTTTTAGATTGCGAAATCTACCTACGGGTATAAAGATTGTTCCTGCTGGTATCGCAAAAGAAGCTGAGATACTGATATTGAAGTCAAGGCAATGCGACAATTGTTAATCAAAATCATTGCCCTTTATCAGTATTGTATTAGTCCTTTATTACCGCCTTCTTGCCGTTATAGCCCGACATGTTCAATGTATGCAAAGGAAGCGCTGCTAAAATATGGCGTTATGAAGGGAATAGTATTAAGTATTAAGCGCATTTTGCGTTGCCATCCCTGGAGTCGGGGTGGTTATGATCCTGTTCCCTGAATCCTGAAAGGTAATAAAATTTTAATAATAATGATCGACTTCCTGTTATGGGAAGGTTTATCGTAAAAAATAACACGTTTAATTTAAGATGGAAACGAAGAAGCTTGTATTGATTTTTATTTTTATCACTTCATTGCTGTTTATTTGGGAAGGCTGGATGAGGGAACGGGAGCGATTAGATAATCTTGCTAACGGTACCCTGGTAAATGACAATAATTCCGTTTCCCAACAAGGCCCTGATTCACCTCCAATACCCGGTGACGCACTCGTCTCTTCTCAGTCAAATCAGGATCGCGCATCAGGGATTGATGCCGCTTCAGCATCCACTGGGACACCACGTAACTTACCAACTGGGGAGCAAATCAAAGTCATTACTGATATGGTAATTGCTGAGATTGATACGGCTGGTGGGGATGTGCGTAAATTAGAATTACTTAAACATCCCTCAAGGGAAAATAAAGAAATACCTTATGCGCTTTTGCATAGTGATGCTACACAGACCAGCGTAGCGCAATCTGGGCTAATCGGTGAAGGATTTCCTACCCACAAAACGCAATATACCTTAGAGACTAAAGTACGTGAATATAGTCTCGAAGCTGATCAGGATAAAATTGAAGTTCGGCTGGTTGCTCCACGGGAAAATGAGGTTCAAGTCACTAAGATTTATACATTCAATCGTGGAAGCTATGTCATTGATGTTCGATTTGAAATAGATAATCAAAGCGAGGAAATTGTTCGCCCATTTGCGTATTTTCAAATGTTGCGGGACAGTAATCCGCCGGCTGGTGCAACGATGATGATTCCAACTTATCTCGGTGCTGCGATTTATACTGAAGATGAGAAATTTCAGAAAATCCAGTTTTCAGACTTAGATAAGAATAAAGCAGACTATCCTCGGAATGCGGATAATGGCTGGATTGCAATGCTGGAGCACTATTTTCTTTCTGCATGGCTTCCTCCACAAAAAGCGCCTCGCGAATATTTTGCAAAGCGTCAAAATGATAATTTGTATACTGCAGGAGTTATTTCCCCAGTCGGTGCGATTGATCCAGGAAAAACAACGAGTATTTCGATGCCGCTTTATGCAGGGCCGCAGGAGCAAGAGAAACTAGCAGAATTGGCGCCTGGCCTCGAATTGACTGTTGACTACAGCTGGTTAACTGTGATCGCGGCGCCATTGTTCTGGCTACTATCGTTTTATCATGAGTGGGTTGGTAATTGGGGTGTTGCAATTATCTTGCTGACTATGACAGTCAAGCTTTTATTTTTCCCATTATCAGCCGCTGGCTATCGTTCAATGGCTAAATTGCGTCTTGTAACGCCTAAGTTGCAGCGCATACAGGAACAATACAAGAGTGATCGTCAACAGATGCATCAGGCGATGATGGAACTTTACAAAGAAGAAAAAATTAACCCATTAGGTGGATGTTTACCTATTTTGGTGCAAATACCTGTATTCATCGCACTTTTCTGGGTGATTCTTGCGGCTGTCGAGTTACGATATGCTCCGTTTGCATTATGGATTACTGATTTATCATCACCCGATCCACTTTACGTCATGCCCTTATTAATGGGGATATCGATGTTTATCCAGTTTAAGCTAAATCCTAAGCCTACTGACCCGATCCAGGCTAAGGTTTTGCAAATCATGCCAATTGCCTTTAGCATATTTTTCTTTTTCTTTCCCGCAGGGCTTGTATTGTATTCTTTGGTAAACAATATTTTATCTATCTTGCAACAATGGCAAATTACGCGTTTGTACGGTCAACCATCAAGTAATGACGCATCAACGAAAAAGAAAGCAAAGGAGAAGTAATAGAGAGTATCGGCGAATGAGTATTTTATTAAGTAATGCTCATTCGTCGGTTGAAATTTCGGTAATAATATTTTTTCGTGTCTTTCATTAATTAGACATACTAACGATTAGAGTAAATGCTTCATGTACAGCAGTGACATCATTGCTGCTATCGCAACACCACCAGGACGTGGTGGGATAGGAATTATCCGTATCTCTGGTAACGATCTCGAAGAGATCATTCAACAATTGTTAGGGGATCTACCCAAGCCGCGCTACGCAAGTTTGAATTATTTTCTTGATCAAAATCATGAAGTAATCGATCATGGAATTGCCATCTATTATGCTGCTCCCCATTCTTACACGGGCGAAGATGTTTTAGAACTTCATGGACATGGGGGTCCTGCTGTCATCAATTTATTATTGAAGCGATGCTTAGCATTAGGTGCTCGCTTGGCCGAGCCTGGTGAGTTTACATTGCGTGCCTACTTAAATAATAAAATTGATCTAGTGCAAGCTGAGAGCATAGCGGATTTAATCGATGCTAGCACGGCTGGTGCAGCACGCAGTGCGCTGCGTTCTTTGCAAGGAAAATTTTCTGAAGCGATTCACGAATTAGTTCGCGCATTGATCGATTTGCGCATACAGGTCGAAGCGGCACTGGATTTTCCTGAAGAGGATATCGATTGGCTCGAAACCACGCACTTAAAAACACAGTTAAATCAATTATACGAAAAACTTGAGAAAGTCTATGTTTCATCACAACGTGGCAATTTGTTGAGAGAAGGCGCGAAAATTGTATTGATTGGACAACCCAATGTCGGAAAATCAAGCTTATTAAACCGACTGGCTGGTGATGAGGTGGCTATCGTTACTGAAATTCCAGGCACCACCCGTGATGCGATTCAACAGCTTATCCAGATTGATGGTGTTCCATTACACATAATCGATACGGCAGGATTAAGAGAAACGGAAGATATTGTGGAAAAGAAAGGAATTGAACGCACCTATACTGCGATGGAACAAGCGGATTTAGCCTTGCTGTTGATCGATAGCCAAAATGAGTTATCTGAAGCCGATCAAAATTTATTGAGCAAACTACCTGTAAATCTTCCTGTCCTTATCGTTTTTAATAAGATTGATTTGCTGAATCAACCAGCGAAGAGTGAAGATAAAAATGGGTACTCAATGATTTATCTTTCAGCTAAAACAGGTGTTGGTATCGAGATATTATGTGAAAAGATCCTTACATTAGTCGGTTGGCGTTCACATGTCGCTGGCGAAGGCATATTTATGGCTCGCCAGCGACACTTACAAGCGCTTGATCAAGCGCAAAGACATTTAAGTAACGCAATCGCCTGGGCAAGCAGTGGAAAAGCGATAGAGGTCCTGGCTGAAGAATTACGGCTTGCGCAATATTCCTTATCATCAATCGTCGGGGAATTCAGTGCAGATGATCTCTTGGGCGAAATTTTTTCGCATTTTTGTATTGGTAAATAGTAAAAAGACCACTAGAAAACCGAAATTTGTTCAATTTTAATAACTTTAATATGGTTTTTCTCACATAAGAATAATTATCCACCTGCTATATTAATCTCCACGGAAAAATGGGATGATCGAGTACTTCAGCTAGAGGCTTGAACTGATCGACCGCAGTTATTTTAATTGTTACGCAACTGAAATATAGGGGGATTAATCATGAAAAGGCACCTTAAACCTGCTGTACTTGTAATATTTTCAGTATTCTTTGGATTCAACTTGCTTCACACTCATGCGAAAGATGATTTTTCTGAAATTGTTCTTGTAGATGGAAAAGTTCAATCTCGCGTAGAGCTAGATCAAGGCTGGAGCCAAGAAATCCGCCAATTATTTTGGTTTACCAGCCAAGGTTCTCGCATTATTCCCTACAATTGGTTTGCTTGGTTAGAACAGGCAGATAACAACAGCTTATTTCGCAATGTTGAACATATGGAGATGCTACGCTATCTTCCCATGAATTCCTCGAAGCTAAACCCTGCTGGATTGCCCATTGGATTCGCTCTGGATACTGATCACAGCACAGGAAGAAAATGGGTAGGCCTTACTTGTGCTGCTTGCCATACCAATCAAATCGATTATCAAGGAACGAGAATGTTAATCGAGGGCGCACCAACGCTTGCTAATTTCGTTAAATTTTTTGATGATTTGGTTAATGCGCTAAATAAAACAAATGATAATCCACAAAAATTTACCCGATTTGCTAAAAATGTATTGGGCAATCAATACTCAGAAACAACTGCAAATAAGCTCCATCAAGAGCTTGACCAGATCGCAGCTAAATTAGCGCAGCGTCGGATGGTTAATCAATTACCACCGGATTATCCTGAGGATTTTACGAGCTATGCGCGTTTAGATGCGTTTGGCAATATACAAAATGCTGCATCTGCTTTTGCTTTGCATGACCTAACGAATAGAAATGCACCAACCGCACCAGTTTCCTACCCTTTTTTGTGGGGAACGCATCAATCAGATGTTGTTCAATGGAATGGGTCTGCGCCCAATACACCGATCATTGGACCACTTATTCGTAATATGGGTGAGGTAGTCGGTGTTTTTGGAGATTTGGAGATTAGCGAGGCGCCAATCTGGAAAAAATTACTTGGAATCAAAGTAGAGTATAGCGCGCATGTCGATATCCATAACTTGGGTAAGCTGGAGCTATGGGTTAAGCATTTACGTGCCCCCAGCTGGTCCGATGGCAATATAAAATTGCCGGTTATTGATCAAGCTAAGGCAAATATCGGTGAGCGAATCTATATGGAGCGGTGTCTAGATTGCCATAAGATCATTCCTAGCAATAAGCAAGCGGATCCCTATAAAGCAAAAATGATCCCTTTAAGTAAAGTTGGGACGGATTCCGCAATGGCCATCAATGCTGATTACCATATGGCTAAATCTTTATTGTTAGAAGGGGTTAAATCCAATATTTTGATTGGAGATAAATTTACTGCGACCGAACCATCGATTGAATTGGCTGTTAATGGCGTAACTGGATTGGTACTAAAAGATTTAACCAAAGCAATTAAAGCTGGGATTATTACCGATGGCGGTCTTTTAGCAGAAATCGATGATAGATTACTAGAACCGAGCCTAAAAAAAATCTTGGCTGGCATTAAATCTAAAAATGATATTTTGGAAAAATATTTAGAGGCTCGTAAAGATTTACGTAAGAGATTACACGCCAAACTGAGTGAGCTGACAAAAGGATCGAGCTCATCAATTTCGCCTGAGCCGAACCTTGATGAACTTAAATATAAGGCGCGCCCGCTTAATGGTATCTGGGCCACTGCGCCCTATCTTCATAACGGCTCTGTTCCTAATTTATGGGAATTAATGAAAAAACCTGAAGAACGAGTAACTCAGTTTTGGGTGGGTAGTCGAGAGCTCGATCCTGTCCATGTTGGTTTTGAAATCAATCAAGGTCTTTCGCAATTCAATGTTCATAAAGTGGGAACAAAAACAATCATACCAGGTAACTCTAATTTGGGGCATGATTATGGAACCGACTTGTCTGATGATGAAAAATGGTCTTTGATTGAATATCTGAAAACACTTTAACAAGCGATACGATACTGTCAGAAAATTTGATCTTTGATAGATAGGGTTTTGGGGGAGCGAGAAAAGTTATTGTTCTTCCAAAACCCATCTCGTAGCGTAGCGAATCAGGTCTGCACTATCTTTTAGGTTTAATTTGGTACGAATATTGAATCGATGGGTTTCAATCGTTTTAATGCTACGATTGAGTAACTTGGCGATTTCTTGTGTATTGTTGCCTTTTCCAATTAAATGCAACACTTCGAACTCACTTGGTGTAAGGCTATTAATTGCTATTTCTGGCTTATTGTTTCCTGAAGCCACTCGATTCAATAGTTTCATTTGCATGGCCTTACTTAGGAACACATTACCGTTTAACACTTCTCGGATTGCAATAATTAAATTTTCACCGGGCTCTTGTTTCATGACGTAACCTCGTGCACCTGCATGTAAAGCACGTTCAGCATAAACGGATTCATCATGCATTGAAACAACGAGTACCGGTAGCTCCGGTTTCAGTAAGTGAATACTTTTAATGACTTCCAGGCCAGAAATCGTTTTAAGGGAGATGTCGACCAAGATAATGTCTACATCAGAATTTTTCTTGAGGAAAGCTAATGTTTCCACACTATCGCTTGCTTCCGCAATAACCTGCATGTCAGGTTCTGCATCAATGAGCATAGCCATACCATGACGTAACATAGCATGATCATCGACAAGCATGACTTGTGCTTTTTGAGCTGACATATTAACTAAGCTTTCTCGAGACTTTCACTTCTACTCCCCCTTCTGGCCGTTCTAGAAATTCTAATGTCGCACCAATTTGCTTCGTGCGATAGCGCATAATTTTAATGCCAATACCTGGCGTTATAATATTCTTTATATCATGACTGGCATGGTTATGGATAAAACCTCGCCCATTATCGGTGATAGATAGCCATAACTTTCCTTTTTCGATAAGGAGTGAAATATCTACATGTTGCGCTCCACCATGCCGGATTGCATTGTTGACCGCTTCTTGTGTGATTCGATAGAGATTAAGGGCGACATCGTCATTCATGATAATCTCACTATTTGTGGAGAAGTGGCAGTCAATTTTGTAAGTCGTACTTATTTTCGCAGCAAATGCGTGAAGTACGGCAATTAGCCCATTTGTTTCCAACTCAAAAGGCAGTAAACCTTGTGCAAGTTGTCTGCATTGCGATACAGCCGATTGTGATTGAGTTGCAATGCTAGTTGCAATTGCAGTAGAAGCAGTATCACCAGCGGTAATCATTCTTTTTTCAAGTGCTTTTGCTTGGTAACCGATGGCTGCGATTTGTTGACCAAGATTATCATGCAATTCTTGTCCTATCTGTCGCTGATTTTCCTCAGCAACTGATACTAAAGCTTGTTCCAGGCGCTTACGCGCAAGCCAACTTTCGATATCTCTTGCGACGGCATCAAGCAATTTTTGCTCTTCAAATGCTAAAAATGGCTTATCGTAAGGATAAAAAACGTATAAGTGACCGCAGATTTTTCCGTCTAACTCAATTTTTGATTGCAGAAAATGGGTACCTTCGCATTGAAAATTATCTGACATATATTGAATACCATCTAACTCAATAAATGCAGAGGCATCATCTGGATATTGCATCGCTGCGATCAAATGCTTGAAAACTAATTGACAGATTTCTTGGATCGAAAATTCTGATTTCATGTTACTGCCGATTTCATAAAGGCAGGTAATTTCCTTAAACCGTTCACGTAATGCAAGTTCTTTGTGAGCCAGTTCAGTAGAAAACTGCTCCGCTCTTTCTTTAGCTTTCCGCGATCCACGTATCGCTCTGATAAGTTTATGAACAAGCCAATAAAGCAATAAAATCTCAGTAATGATCAATCCAGAAATATACAAGATGATGACTTTAAGCTGCTCGTTCATTGGTTTAAGCAGTTCTTCTTCATCAAGCTTTAGCACCATTCCAAGTTCAACCGATTCTAATGGTGCGTATGCTGCAATGACAGGAATATGGCGGTAGTCTTTTGAAGCAATAACCCCTCTTTGGTCGCGTAGCGCATAATCCATCGGAAGCGCTTCATTACGGATGACACGGGACAAGAATCTAAATTCTACCCCTGATATTTGACTAATGAGGCAATGCATTTGATCTGATGCTTCATTAGGCGGCGCACAAACAATAAACTCCCCTGTTTTACCAATTTCCCATATCTTGCTAAAACTTTCGGTTAATTGAGGTAGGCTTTTTTCAGTTGTAAGACTGCCAACTCTTGTCCCAGCTTGGTCGAGAATATCTTTGGTTACGCTGAGTACAAATCCATCATTCCAGTATAACCATGCGTTAGATCGTATGCTAATAGGTAATTTAGGTGTGTGATCCGATGAGAACTTGCCGACACGGGCTAATTCCTTGCCATCGCTATTTGAAATCGATGCCGCTGTAAAATCAGCGAGTATCAATGAATCCACATTGCGTTGAAGATCTTGTAGTGCTCTGATGTTATTGGGTTGTTCCTTAATTTGCTCAAGCGAGCGAATCAGAAAGGGGCGGTTTACAGTAGCGCGGGTGGCTGCTAAGCCTTCAGAAATTTGACTTTCAAACAAACGGGCCTTACCTTGCAAAGCAACATCAAGCCCTCGTCCCAAGGTAGATTCAATTTGTTGACGCATCACGTTGTAAACAGCCATTCCAGTGGCTAATGTCAAGCAGAGTAGGAGTAGGCCTCCTATGATGCTGATCTTGCGATCATCTCGTATTAGCTGCAAATCATTCTCCTATCAAATAGTCTGATCCTAAAGTCATCGCTGATCGCTTGTTGCGTATGAGATTATAGGAGTAAATGATCTGGGGTTGTTACAACCTATTTTAGGAGTTGGGTAAAAACCTAGAATTCAATTCAAATTTTTAATGCTTCACATTACAGCACTGTCGTGATGCGCGTTTGCAATTCATGGAGATCACAGTAGCCACGCATAAGAAAATTAGGGGCATTATTTTTCAAATATACTAAAGAAGGAAATCCGCTTACACCCCATTGCATGGCTTGCTGGAATTGTTGCTGTGTTTTAAGTTTGAGTGTATCTGAGTTGTAGATGGCGATAAATCGCTCGGGTTGAATACCTACATTAACAGCGAGCTGACTCAGTATTTCTGTGCGAGTAACATCAAGCTGCTCAGCGTAGAAGGCATTTTGAATCGTATGTAGTAACGCAAAAATACGGGCTGAATCAATGGTTGCCGCAGTGACTAACGCTCGGCAAGCAGGTTCTGTATCGTAAACGAAACCTTCAGGCAGGGCATTTTCAAATTTAAAGGGCTGATTGGTCCTATGTTGAACATTTTGCCAGTGCTGAAGTATTTCAGAACGCTTGCTAGGATGTAGTGGTTCTGTAGTACCCGCACGTAATCCACCGACGATTAATTCTATTTGAAGCTGATTTTTATAGATTTCCCTGATGGTTTCAATGATAGGCGAAAATCCCCAGCACCAGGAACACATAGGGTCAGCGATGTACCACAGCGTTTGCATCAAGAAGTACTTAGGATGTAAATCCGCTGTGGCTTATATCTGCTAGCGACTAAGCCGCTGAGCGTGCAGCACGTTTACGCTCATGTTCTTGCAAGTGGCGTTTACGAATTCGAATACTCTTGGGTGTAATTTCTGCTAATTCATCATCAGCAATGAATTCAACAGCCGATTCAAGCGTGAGTTGAATGGGGGGTATTAAAGCCACGGCTTCATCATGTCCAGAAGCGCGGATATTGGTTAATTGCTTTCCTTTGATCGGGTTTACCACGAGATCATTTTCACGACTATGAATTCCGATAACCATGCCTTCATAAACGGGATCACCAGGATTAACGAACATACGCCCCCGATCCTGTAGCTTCCATAAAGCATAAGCTACCGCTTCGCCATGCTCGGCAGAAATTAGGACCCCATTTCTTCGGGCCGCAATTTCTGGGCGCATGGGTCCATAATCGTCAAATACATGACTCATCATGCCAGTTCCTCGCGTCATTGTCATGAAGTCCGATTGAAAACCGATCAGGCCACGGGCAGGAATACGATAATCGAGCCTGACTCGCCCACGACTATCAGATGCCATATCAAGAAGATCACCACGACGAGCGCCTAATGCTTCCATCACAGCACCCTGGTTTTCTTCGTCGACATCAACGGTAAGTACTTCGAAGGGTTCACATTTAACCCCATCTATTTCTCGAATAACGACGCGAGGACGTGATACCGCTAATTCATAACCCTCGCGGCGCATATTTTCGATAAGAATGGTTAAGTGTAATTCGCCACGTCCTGAAACTAAGAATGAATCGGTATCAGTAGTTTCTTCTAATTTCAGCGCTACATTAGTCAGTAATTCTTTTTCAAGTCGTTCACGAATTTGTCGGCTCGTGACAAATTTACCTTCTTTTCCGGCAAACGGCGAGGTGTTGACCTGGAATGTCATCGACAGCGTTGGTTCATCTACTTTGGGCATGGGTAACGCTTCAGGGTGATCAATATCCGCGAGTGTAGTACCGATGCTAAGTTCTTCAATGCCATTGATTTGGACGATGTCACCAGCTAACGCTTCGCTAAGCGGTACACGCTCCAAACCTTGAAACCCAAAGACTTGATTCACTTTTGCTCTTTTCGGTGTTTGGTTACCAGTCATGATCATCACTTCTTGTGCAGGTTTAAGGCGACCACGCGTAATCCGACCAACGCCAATTCGACCGACGAAGCTCGAGTAGTCCAGCGCACTGATTTGGAGTTGCAAGGGTTCATCAGGATTGCCGCCTGGACTTGGGACATGCTTGAGGATAGTATCAAATAAAGGCCGCATGTCGGTACTTGGTTGAGCAAGATCTGTGGTGGCATAACCGTTCAGCGCTGAAGCATAAACCACAGGAAAATCGAGCTGAGCCTCGGTAGCATTGAGTTTGTCAAACAAGTCGAAGGTATGATTGATGACCCAATCTGGGCGCGCGCCAGGTCGGTCAACTTTGTTAATCACGACGATAGGTCTCAATCCTAGCGCAAGCGCCTTTTTTGTTACAAAACGCGTTTGTGGCATCGGGCCTTCTACCGCATCGACGAGCAGCAAAACACCATCCACCATCGAGAGAACGCGCTCCACTTCACCACCAAAATCAGCATGACCGGGCGTATCGACGATATTGATATGCACGCCTTCGTAATCAACAGCACAGTTTTTGGAAAAAATGGTAATGCCACGCTCCCGCTCAATATCATTGGAATCCATGACACGCTCAGCAATGGTTTGGTGAGCGGCAAAGGTTCCCGCCTGATGGAGCAGTTTATCAACCATGGTAGTTTTGCCATGATCGACATGGGCAATAATCGCAATATTCCGAAGTGGATGTGGCATGTCAAAAATCTCTGAATGTTAATTAGAATGATTTATACGTGAAGGGGGCGAATTATAACAGTAGATCAATTACATAGCTAGCTTGGTTATTTCTCAATCTCGTTATCGATATTAAATTTTATCCTTTAATCTTTTTAAATAGTGTTGAGGTGTTGGGCCCAATTTTTGGAAATAGGATGTAACCTGCCGCACCCGAAAAGCAGATTTCTGGTGGAAGTAAATTTAATTCAATAACTAAGAAGCGTAGAAATTGAATAGACAACCAAACACTGTGTTATTGTAGTTTTAAGCTAACCTTCCCAAGCGCTTTACCAATCATCGAATGATTACGGAAAGATAGGGTTATTTCTCTTAACCAGAAATAATCGATTTCAGGTGAGGATTATTTCTGGTTGTATATTTTGCTTATTTTGGTTTCTTAGCCTGCTCTAGGCGCTTCTCGATTTCTGCTGCTGGAATCATTCCTGATACCACCGATCCATCAGCAAAAATGAGCGTAGGCGTGCCAGTCACTCGATATTTCTGGCCCGATTGGAGCAAAGCCTGAATCGGTGTTTCACATTCTTTGCTGGCTGGTGCTTTACCATGCAACATAAAATCATCCCAAGCTTTCAACCGATCTGATGCGCACCAAATCGATGTGGCCGTTGGCATCGAGCCATTTAAGATCGGATAAAGCAGCGTATGGACGGTAATGTTTTTGATATCTACCAGCTCTTTTTCAAGCTTTTTGCAGAAGGGGCAATTGGGATCGGAATACACAATCAAAGTACGCTCACCTTTTCCTTTTACGACCTTGATCGAATGTTCAAGGGGGAGTGTGTCAATTGGAATTCGTCGTGCATCTCTGATTTGCTGCATACGCTCGCTTGTTAGGCTAACTCGCGATTGCGTATCAATCATGTGGCCCATGAAAAAATATTTTGCCTGATCATCGGTATAGAGAACTTCTCCACCGACAACTACTTCATATAGGCCTGCAAAAGGTGTTTTACGTAAGCTTTCGATTTCTGTTCCTGGAAAATGATCTTCGAGTAATTTCCTAAGCTGCGTTTCATCTGCTAATGCTTGACTGATCAAACAACTTAGCAGCAATAACATCATCAATGATCGTAACCGCATCATGGTAATAACTCCTATTTATTATGGAAGAATGGGAAAATAATCAGAGCACAAGCTTAATTGAGGGCGTGTTGCATGAGTTTGCTTTTGATAAATGGTAGGCGATTGGTCATCGTAAGGCCAAGATTACGAAAACGCCTGATTATTGGGTCCTGGCTGTTAAATAGTTTATGCAGGCCGTCTGTGACTGTTTCCATCGCTGTGATATCTGCTTTGCGTGCCCGCTCATATCGGAGGAGTAGAATATAATCACCACAGTCGTAATAGATCTCATCTTTCTTCAAGATTTCCGACAATGCTTTTACATCACGCAAACCTAGATTAACCCCTTGGCCAGCAAGTGGATGAATACCGTGTGCCGCATCACCAATCAGCACTAATCTCGGTTTCACGAGCTTGCTCACATGAACAAAATTTAAAGGAAAACCCACAGGTTGTGTGATGAGTTGTAATCTACCCAAAACACGATTGGAAGCAGCTGAAACTCGCTGGGAAAATTCTTCATCTGACACGTTACGTAATTCATTTGCGTGGGTTTCATGAGTAGACCAGACTATCGACACGCGCTTATCAGGAAGCGGTAGAAATGCGAGAACCCCGTCTCTTCTGAACCACTGATAGGCAATATTATGATGCGCAAGTTCAGTGCTAAAATTAGCTACTACACCGATTTGTTCATAACGATGATGCTCCACAGTTATTCCAGCTTGTTCACGAACCCAGGAATTAACGCCGTCAGCACCGACAATCAAACTGGCTTGGATTGTGCGCCCATCAGCAAGCAGTATGTTTACGCCAGCATCATGCCAGGAAATCGCCGCACATTTCGTAGGAGAAAAAACCGTGATATTTTGGCTATCGTTGAATAAAGCATCCCATAGAACTGCCTGTAACTGCCTATTCTCGGTGACAAATGCCAACTCAGGTAAACCACTTTCATAGGCCCCAAAGTCAATTTCTGCCGCACCATCATCGCCAAATACATTCATTTCGTAGATCGGTGTGACACGTGATGCATCGAGTTGCTGCCAAAGACCCAAAGACCGCAAGAAATCCGCACTCCCTGGGCTAATGGTATAAATCCGATTATCCCAACTCGCATCATTCGGTAAAGGTGTGGGTGCCGCAGCATCAATCAAAGCTACCGTTAAGTGACTACCTTTTAACGAAGTAGCCAAACTGGCCCCGACTAGCCCGCCTCCTATAATCACAATATCAAATTTCATACTGGGATTATACAGAGAGGTCGAGTACTAAGAAATAAACGAATGAAATTGTTATTGAATTGATCATCTTTTTGCCAATCAGTATTGACAGCATTCTAACTCCAAAGGCAAAATGCAGGTCTTACCTTTTTGGCGAATTAGCTCAGTGGTTAGAGCAGCGGAATCATAATCCGTTGGTCCGGGGTTCAAATCCCTGATTCGCCACCAATTCAAAATAAAAGAAGAGTGATCAAAGAACTGAGAACCACGTTCTTTCGATACTTCTTAACGAAATACAAATTTGAGTTTTAAAATCTTTCATTTTGACTCGGGATTTAAATAAGGCTCTAGACTAGCAGAGATTAATAATATCTGATGAGTTGCCATAGTTCGCTAGCAAGCTCATCAGGTTGTTTTTTCCATCGCCATTCAGATTCTTTTAGATGCAATTCAAAGTTAACTGATACACCATTAAACTTTGCCAGTCGCCGCTTAGTAAAACTCCAAAACGATTCAATACCGTTAATATGGCAGTGCCC
>SSFW01000124.1 GCA_008015595.1 Nitrosomonas sp.
GGCAACTTCCACCCAACACTCTACTCATCGCGCGTTCAGCTTCTACACATTGCGCGGTTTCCCTATCGTGCAAGGGTTCCATCAAGCGAACTAAATCGGGGCGATTATCAAGACATTCAATTCCTAGTGCACCCTGACCAACCGCTGGGAGGCTTTGTTCAGGTTCTAGTAACGCAGTGATTCGATAGGATAAATCAAGTCGTTTCAAACCGGCTGCAGCCAAGATAATCGCAGCATATTGACCTTCATCAAGCTTACGCAATCTTGTTTGCACATTACCACGCAGGGGTTGAATAATTAATTGTGGAAACCGTGCGCGTAATTGGGATTCCCTTCTCAAGCTCGATGTTCCAACAACGCTACCAGCAGGCAGCTCTGATAGGTCTTTATATTGATTCGATACAAACGCATCACGCGGATCCTCACGTTCTGTGATAGCAGCTAAGACAAACCCTGGTGGCAAATTCATGGGAACATCTTTCATGGAATGAACCGCAATATCTGCGCGACCATCAGCAAGCGCTTGCTCGAGTTCTTTGATAAACAATCCCTTGCCACCAATTTTTGACAAAGTTACATCCAGGATTTGATCACCCTGTGTTGTCATTCCAAGTATGCTGATTTCGGTTTGTGGGTATAATTCGCGTAAACGATTTTTAATAAAATTAGCTTGCCACATTGCAAGAAGACTCTCGCGTGAAGCAATTACAATTTTAGAGGGAATAGCTGCTGAATTTGGCATGGTACTGTATTGAAAAATGACTGAGCTTATTTAATTTACGCTCATTCTAGCATGATCCGTTTTAATATAAACTGCACGAAAATAGAATAAGCAGTATTTCGAACACAGGCATAAAGAGGGGGTACGAGTGATAGATGTTGACGCCGGATTAAACGATAACTCTGATGAAGACTCAGAGGAGGGGAAAAACACGCCCCTGCGGCACGACATCCGAATGTTGGGCCGCATGCTCGGAGATACACTCCGTGAGCACGAAGGGGAAGCGACCTTCAATCTCGTCGAATCAATCAGGCAAACCGCTATTCGTTTCCGACGTGATGGAGACCCTGTAGCGGGCCAAGAGCTCGATGCCATTCTCAATCGCCTAAAAAATAAAGAAACCATCGCAGTGGTACGAGCATTTAGTTATTTCTCCATGCTGTCCAATATCGCTGAAGATTTACATCATAACCGCCGCCGTCGTATTCATTTGCGAGCGGGATCTCCTCCCCAGTCCGGTAGCGTAACACTCGCATTAGAACGAGCGCTGCAGTCTGGCATTAATGGCAAAGCATTAGAAGATTTTTTTGACAAAGCGGTAGTATCACCAGTCCTTACAGCTCACCCAACCGAAGTCCAGCGCAGAAATATTCTAGATTGCCAACTTACGATTCAACGCTTATTGACCGAACGGGACCGCACTCAATTGACGCCCAACGAAGCGCGCCATAACGAAGAGGCGATTCGCGCCGCAATCCAGATTTTATGGCAAACGCGAATGTTACGTTCGGTGCGACTAACGGTGCACAATGAAATTGAAAATGGCCTCATCTATTATAGTTATACCTTCCTGAGCCAAGTCCCCTACATTTATGCAAAAATTGAAGACTTGCTTGAACGTCGCTTAGGGGACCAAGCGCCTCCCGTAGCATCTTTTCTAAAAATAGGTAGCTGGATAGGAGGGGATCGGGATGGCAATCCATTTGTAACACACCAGGTCATGCTGCATGCGGCGGAACGCCATTCAGCTTTGGTTTTTGATTATTATATCAATGAAGTCTATCGCATCGGCCAAACGATGAGCTTGGCCGAGCGACTGATTAAAGCAAGCGATGAATTAGAACAATTAGCCGCTGCATCACCGGATATTCCTGCTAGCCGCATTGATGAACCTTATCGAAAAGCTTTTTTAGGAATCTATGCGCGTCTGATTGCCACCAGTCAGCGATTGGGACATGCGATTACGCCTCGTAATCAAGTCAAAGCTGGGGAATCCTATGCGGATAGTGCAGAACTCGTTCACGATCTCGACATTATCATCCATTCGTTAAAAAAGAATAAATCACATTGGATCGCAAGAGGTGCATTACGCGACCTGCGTCGCGCAGCGGATGTATTCGGGTTTCACTTAGCACCTTTAGATATGCGCCAGCATAGTAAGATTCATGAGCAAGTTATCGCAGATCTTTTTGCACAAAGCGTGCACAAAAGAGATTATTTACAGCTCACGCCATCAGAACGCCAGGCGCTACTCTTAGATGAAATCACGAGCCCCAGGACACTCTATTCGCCTTATTTTAAGTATTCAGCTACAACACAAAGCGAGCTAAGAATTTTAAAAATGGCGGCCGAAATTCAGCATCGGTTTGGTCATGCGGCACTACCCAATTACATTATTTCCATGACCACCAGTGTTGCCAATATCTTGGAAGTAGTTTTACTCCTCAAAGAAGTTGGTTTGCTCCATTCTGGAGAGAATCCAAGACTCGGTTTAAATATCATCCCCTTGTTTGAGACAATTGGTGATCTAAGGGGTTGTGGCGCAATGATGGATGAGCTCTTTTCAGTTCCTTATTACCGTAAATTGCTAGAATCACGCGGTAACGAGCAAGAAGTCATGCTGGGCTACTCTGACAGCAATAAAGATGGCGGCTTCCTTACCTCTAACTGGGAAATCTACAAAGCTGAAATCAATTTAACTGAAGTCTTTGCTAAGCATCAAATCGAATTACGATTATTCCATGGTCGGGGAGGCACCGTTGGTCGAGGCGGGGGGCCAAGCTATCAAGGCATTATGGCTCAACCTCCTCATAGTGTTAATGGGCAAATCCGTGTGACGGAGCAAGGTGAAGTTGTCGCCAGCAAATATACCGATCCCGAAGTTGGGCGTCGCAATCTAGAAACACTGGTCGCTGCAACGATAGAAGCGACATTATTAAGCCATGAAACGATCCAGGCTGATGTGACGCGTTATCATCAAGCAATGGAAACCCTTTCTTCGCATGCGTTTTCAGCTTATCGAAATCTCGTATATGAAACACCAGGATTTAAGCAATTTTTCCTGGAATCGACACCCGTTCGTGAAATTGCAGGCCTTCACATCGGAAGCCGGCCCGCTTCCAGAAAGCCATCGGATCGTATCGAAGATTTACGTGCCATTCCATGGGTTTTTAGCTGGAGCTTGAATCGAACCATTATTCCAGGTTGGTATGGATTTGGCTCTGCCGTTGAAAAATTCATTCAACAACATGAGCAAGATGAAACTGGGTTAAAACTGCTACAGGAAATGTACGCTAAATGGCCATTGATGCAAACATTGCTGTCAAACATGGATATGGTACTTGCCAAAACTGATCTGGGTATTGCATCGCGCTATGCGGAATTAGTTACCGATGTTAGCTTGCGTGAGCAAATCTTTAGTCGCATCCAAGAAGAGTGGCAACGTAGTGTCAAATGGCTTTTCCAAATCACGGGTCATAGCGAATTACTCGAAGATAACCCCACGCTCGCTCGCAGTATCCAAATTAGGACACCGTACATCGATCCGCTCAATCACCTACAAATTGAATTGTTGCGTCGCTATCGTGCGGGTGGTGATGTTGAAGAACAAGTTCATCGCTCCATTCACCTTACCATTAACGGTGTTGCGGCAGGGCTTAGGAATAGCGGTTAGTATCGATTCCTTGAAGGAACTGAATTGTCAGTTCCTTCTACATTCGGAACTGATTGGCTATCTTCCTAGAAAGGATAAGTAGATACAAACACCAGATCATCCGCCACGATCGGCGTCCCGATTACATTAATCACTGAATCGATATCAGCACTTCCATTGCCTTCAATATCGACTTCGATACGCTGTGTTCCCAACCCTAGATCATAAGTTAGCCGTACTTCACTCACACCACTGGCAGTAAATGGAGCATTGCCTAGAAATACCACGCTATTCGGTGACCATTCTGTCGATTGCAAAATTATTGTATCTTCTAAACCATTAAAATCTGTAATGAGATCTGGCGCGATCGGGTTTGAATCACTTCCAGTCCCGCTACTGCTTATAGTAAATATAAACGTATCGCTATCACTCCCACCGGTTAGGCTATCTGCACCGCGGTTAGGCCTGAGCAAATCCGCCCCCGAACCACCATCCAAGACATCGTTTCCTGTTCCACCACGAATTTTATCGTCACCATTACCGCCATAAAGACTATCTCCTAGGAGATCACCGGCACCACTGAATATTGCATCATTACCATCGCCACCATTAATGATATCGCTACCCATCCCAGCATTAAGCCAATTATCTAGGTTAGAGCCGGTAATCGTATCATTGAAATCGCTACCCTGGACTTGTTCTACATTAAGAATGAGGTCAATACCTGCTCCACCGGTATTTTGCGACGTAATCAAACTCAAATCGACTGTCACACCACTGATCAAACCCTGGCGCTGATAATTAATCGTATCGATACCATCTCCACCATCAATACTATCGTTTCCAATAGTCCCTGTATCTGGAATCAAGAGATCATTTCCCAAACCACCATAGAGTTTGTCATTCCCAGCGCCACCATCAATCTGATCGTGCCCATCTAACGCATAAATCGTGTCACCCCCATTTCCACCTACCAGAACGTTTCTAGTATCGTTACCAGTCAGCGTATCTACAAAATTGGTGCCATTGATATTCTCGATATTAAGAATGATCTCTTTCCCTGCACCCTTGGTATCTTGTAAGACTATCTTACGCAAATCAACCGTTACACCGCTCGCCGCAGCTGAAACACTATAATCCACGGTATCAATACCATCCCCTCCGTCGACCAAATCATTCCCAATCGCACCGCTATCGGGTCTGATCAAATCATCACCAGCCCCTCCATACAATTTGTCATTACTGGCGCCCCCGTCGAGTAAATCATTCCCATCTAAGCCAAAGATCGTATCGCGGCCTCTACCCCCCAATAATGTATCATTCCCACTTAGGCCTGTAATCGTGTCATCACCCTCCAAGCCATCGATCATGTCACCGAGCAAATATTGCGCATCAATCGTGTCGTTTTTGCGTGTACCATAGGTAAAAGTTGTTGCCTTCTCATTAATTGCCATTTGCATTCTCCTTTATCATCAGA
>SSFW01000120.1 GCA_008015595.1 Nitrosomonas sp.
CAGTTAACTTTGAATTGCATCTAAAAGAATCTGAATGGCGATGGAAAAAACAACCTGATGAGCTTGCTAGCGAACTATGGCAACTCATCAGATATTATTAATCTCTGCTAGTCTAGAGCCTTAAGTTTATTACTTTTAGTAAATTAAAAAGGGAATCTAATGATTCCCTTTTTCTTTTGAATGAAACGATTCAAGATAATAAGCAATCAGCGAACTAGTTTGCTGCATCCTATAATTCATGAAAAAATCGCACCATCTTATTTGATGTTGATTATTTGTACTTTTACTTATGCCACTTATTACCCTTGAGGATAGCTGCTTAGCGTTTGGCCATCACGCTTTACTGAATCATGTCGATCTCCAATTAGACCCAGGAGAACGAATCGGCTTGATTGGGCGCAATGGCAGTGGCAAATCAAGTTTGTTAAAAGTACTAGCGAAAGAAATTAAGCTTGACGATGGAAAGCTTTGGCATAAACCAGAACTGAAACTTGTTTATGTTTCGCAGGAGCCTGAATTTGGGACAGCGGGTACTGTCTATCATGAAGTTTCTCGAGGATTGGGTCATCTGAGTCAAGTTCTCAATGAATACCATGAAATTTCCCAAGCGCTGAGTGAAGGCAAGGGAAGCGATGAAACCAACTTTTCTCGACTTGCATCATTGCAGAATTTTTTGGAGTTAAACGATGGATGGCGGATCCAAACGAGAGTTGAAACCGTCATTCACCAATTAGGATTATCAGCACAAGATCTGATTGGAAATTTATCAGGTGGAACCCGTAAAAGAGTCGCGTTAGCGCGTGCTTTAGTCGTGTTGCCTGATGTATTGTTATTGGATGAACCCACTAACCATCTTGATTTTACTTCGATTGAATGGCTAGAAGAATTACTCCAGACTTTTGCAGGCAGTGTGATTTTTATCACTCATGATCGGCGCTTTTTAGATAACGTTTCTACTCGAATTATTGAGCTCGATCGCGGATTACTTGGGAGTTTTACAGGTAATTTTGCGCATTACCTGCAAAAGAAAATGGAAATGTTGCAAAGTGAAGCGACACAACAGCACAAATTCGATAAGGTGCTTGCGCAAGAAGAGGTATGGATACGAAAAGGTGTACAAGCGCGTTGTACGCGTAATGAAGGGCGAGTAAGACGTTTGGAAGCATTGCGTTTGGAACGTGCGGCACGTCGCACGCGCGTTGGGTCTGTCAATTTCAATGTTGAAGTAGGTGAGCGATCAGGACATTTAGTAGCAGAACTTCAGCAGGTTACCAAATGTTTTGGTGATAAAACCGTGATAAAGGATTTTTCTTGTCGCATTCTTCGTGGCGATCGAATCGGTTTATTAGGCCCTAATGGTTCGGGTAAATCGACCTTACTAAAACTTATTCTAGGCGAATTGGAACCTGATTTAGGGGAAATAAAGCGAGGAACGAAATTATCCATTGCTTATTTTGATCAAATGCGAGGTCAATTAAATCCAGAATCCACAGTTATCGAAGCGATTAATCAAGGCTCTGATTTTATCGAGATTAATGGTGAGCGTAAGCATGTTATCAGTTATCTTGAAGATTTTCTTTTTGCACCGCAGCGCGCGCGTTCACCGGTTAAATCATTATCCGGTGGGGAGCGTAATCGCTTGTTATTGGCGCGTCTGTTCACCCAACCCGCTAATTTGCTCGTATTAGATGAGCCTACGAATGATCTTGATATCGAGACGCTGGAATTACTGGAAGCTTTATTGCAGAGTTACACCGGAACCCTGTTTTTAGTCAGCCATGATCGTACTTTTCTAGATAATGTGGTTACACAAGTTATTGCGTTTGAGGGAGATGGATTGCTAAACGAGTATGTTGGTGGTTATGAAGATTGGGCACGAAGTAAAAGTGCCAAAGATAACTTGACCCAATCACTTCTTCAAACAAGTAAAATTTCTGTCCCGACTGAAGAAAAGAAATCAAGATTATCGCCCAAATTGAGTTATCACGAAGTGCGGGAGCTAGCGGCGCTACCAGAAAAGATTGATTCATTAGAGTGTGAACAAACTTTGATTAATCAGCAACTCAGTGATGCAACACTCTATAAAAGTAACCCTGAACAAATTAAGGTATTGCAAACGCGTTTGACCAAGATTGAAGAGCAGCTCGCTCAATTCTTTTCGCGCTGGGAGGAATTAGAGGCTAAACAATCCGCAGCAAAAATGTAGGGATTGAGCGTTTTTTCCCTATAAACAACAGGGAGATAGCGATTATCTTCATTGACTAAACAGCCCCCATCGTTTAAAGTTCTGATTTTTGAGAGGAGGATGCATAAAGTGAAAAAGTTGGCCGTTAAATTAGCGTTTGCAGTCGGCTTGGCTTTGGCAATTTCTGGTGGGGTTCATGCGGCCAGTGATGCTGAAGGAGTGAAAAGTAAAACTTCTATGTGCGAAGGATGCCATGGAATAGAGGGTTACCGTACTGCTTATCCAGTTGCTTATCATGTACCAAAATTGGGTGGGCAGCATGCTGTGTACTTAGCAAAAGCATTGAGAGACTATAAAGCGGGTGAGCGTAATCATCCTACAATGAAAGCGATTGCAGCTACCCTTTCTGATAAGGATATAGAAGAATTAGCTGCATACTACGCAGGTAACTAATTTCCCATTTACGCAAGGATAATAAGATTATGAAGAATTATTTTATTGCTGCAGTAACCGGAGCAGTTTTTGTTATTTCGGGAAATGCGATTGCAGCAGATATTGAAGCAGGTAAGAGAAAAGCGGCGGAAGTCTGTGCTTCTTGCCATGGAGCAGACGGCAATAGCCCAGCACCTAATTTTCCTAAAATTGGCGGTCAACCAAGAACTTATCTTGAAAAAGCACTAAAAGACTATAAAACAGGCGATCGCAAAGATCCAGTCATGGCAGGAATGGCAGCAGCGTTGACTCCAGATGATATCGGCAATCTCGCTTTTTACTACTCAAGCCAAAATATTGGCTTGACAATGAAAAAGTAAGTTTATTAGATCAATAAAGTAGGGCATTCATTAGTGCGCTACTTTAAAAATAAAGTTGTTTCGAAAAGGCGAATATGGAATGTTTCATATTCGCTTTCTTATTTTTCAGAGCGCTACGATTTTTTCTCCTGCTTATCCGATTTTCCTGTCTTTACCGTTAGGGTTATAACTTCAAAGAAATCTGCTATATTAGCTGCTTGTCCAATTTGTAATCATCGTAGATTAACTTTTTATGGAGAATTAGTTTAATGTCAAAGAAAATCATCAAACCTGTTTCAGCCGCGATAGGTACCGTACTTTTGACCACATTATCAGCCACTACTTATGCTGCTGAGGGTAATCCTTTTGAAATGAAAACCTTATCGAGTGGCTATATGCAACTCGCTTCTGCTGATGATGCCAAGAAAGGTGAACAAGATAGTCAGCCATCTACAGATCAAAAAAAGGCTGATCATGAAGGTAAATGTGGGGAAGGCAAGTGTGGTGCTAAAGGTGAGATGAAGAAAAATATGGAAGGACAGTGTGGCGGTAAGAAAGCCGAGCAAGAAGGAAAATGCGGTGAAGGTAAGTGTGGTAGCTCCAACAAGAAATAATAAGGTTTTACCATGAACAGTTTTAAATATCCTGTTCATGGTGTTGGGCTTGGTCTACGGCGTGTGATGTTGAGTACGCTTGCAGACCAAAACACCGAATCGGTTAATTTTTGGGAAGTCGCACCTGAAAATTGGATCAATGTTGCTGGACGATACGGTAAGCAATTTCGAGAACTTACCGAGAAATATCCTGTTATTTGCCATGGCTTATCGCTTTCCATCGGGAGTCCAGCACCACTCGACGAAACATTTTTACAGCGTTTGAAGCAATTTTTGAAAGAGCATCGCATACGTTATTACAGCGAGCACCTCAGCTATTGTAGTGATGATGGGCATTTGTACGATTTGATGCCCATTCCTTTTACGGAAGAAGCGGTGCGCTATGTGGCAGAGCGGATTAGGCATGTTCAAGATATGCTGGATCAACGAATTGCCATGGAAAATATTTCCTACTACGCCGCACCCGGAAAACAGATGGAAGAAATCGATTTCCTGAATGCAGTCTTAGAAGAAGCAGATTGTGATTTGTTGCTGGATGTCAATAATATTTACGTCAACAGTATCAATCATCGCTACGATGCAGAAGCGTTTTTGCGACAGCTTCCCGCAGAACGCATTCGTTATATTCACGTTGCAGGGCATTATCAGGAAGCGGAAGATTTATTGGTCGATACCCATGGATCTTCGGTCATTGATCCGGTCTGGCAATTACTGGAAAAAGCGTATCAGCACTTTGGTGTATTACCGACATTGTTGGAACGCGATTTTAATATTCCGGCACTCTCTGAATTATTAGAAGAAGCTAAAGTCATCGATCATTTGCAGACCAAGTGGCTAAATTGCACTTGTGACCACATACAACACGCCCGACCGTCCTGACTTCATTCGGCAGCAGTATGTTTTTGCTGCACATATTCGTAACCCTAAGCAATTTCCCTGCCCTGAAGGAATCGAAGCGCGGCGTATGGCCGTGTATCGTGAATTGTTCTACAACAATGTAGAAGCGTTCATCGCCAATACTTACCCGGTGCTGCATAACATTATGATTGAAGATCGCTGGCATGCGATGGTTCAGGATTATTTTGCAAACCATTTAGCGCAAACCCCCTTGTTTCCGGAAATGCCAAGGGAGTTTCTGAAATATCTCGAACATGAGCGCCAACCTCAGCCTGATGATCCTCCTTTTCTGTTAGAGCTTGCGCATTACGAATGGGTAGAACTAGCGCTATCCTTATTTGATGAAAAGATCGATAACAACGCAATTAACCCAACTGGTGACTTGCTCGAAGGCATACCTGTTATTTCACCTTTGGCCTGGGTGCTGAGTTATCGTTTTCCTGTCCACAAAATTTCACCGACTTTTCAACCTCAACAAGCTGATGAAGCGAATCCAACTCATCTGATCGTATTTCGTGATGCCGAATTTGACATTCACTTCATTGAAACAAACGCCATTACCGTGCATTTGCTCCAACGCATTACCCATAATACCAATCAATCGGGGCAAACGATTTTACAGCGCATCGCAGTTGAGATGAATCATCCTCAACCTGATATGATCGTAACCTACGGGGAGCAATTGATGCAGCAGCTCAAAGAACAAGGAATCTTGCTCGGTACCGTACGTTAAGCAACCTGTAGACTAAATTCGCTAGCATCGCTCCATTCAAGTAGCCAATTTGATAATAATTTTTTGATACTAATTAGATATGAATTCGATAGTGAATAAACTAGGTTGGTTACTCTTTTCTCTCCTCGGTGCTTCTGCTCTCGCGGTCATCGCACTTAATCGAGGTGAGTCGATCGGTGCGCTGTGGATTGTCATTGCGGCCGTGTGTGTGTATCTGATTGCGTATCGGTTTTATAGCCTGTTCATCGCCAATCATGTGTTGAAGCTCGATGAAACACGGATGACACCGGCGCATAAGCATAACGACGGATTGGATCATGTGCCGACCAATAAATATGTATTGTTTGGCCATCATTTCGCGGCAATCGCTGGCGCAGGTCCATTGGTGGGGCCGATTCTGGCTGCACAAATGGGTTATCTGCCTGGGATGCTGTGGTTGCTGGCTGGCGTTGTGCTCGCTGGTGCTGTACAAGATTTTATTGTGTTGTTCGTATCGACGCGACGCAATGCGCGTTCACTCGGCGATTTGATCAAGTCAGAGTTAGGGCAAGTTCCGGGGATGATTGCGTTGTTTGGCGCATTTTTCATCATGCTGATTTTGTTAGCGGTTTTGTCGCTGATTGTGGTCAAGGCGCTCGCAGAATCACCGTGGGGGACGTTTACCGTGGCAGCAACGATCCCTATTGCGATGTTTATGGGAATCTATTCGCGTTTCTTCCGGCCTTGTGCGATTGGTGAAGTTTCGCTCATCGGTTTTGTATTGCTGATGCTATCGATTGTCGTTGGGCAATATGTACAGGAAGACCCTGCATGGGCTGCAATTTTTACCCTAACCGGCGAGCAATTGACCTGGGCACTGATTGGCTATGGTTTTATTGCTTCAGTCTTGCCCGTTTGGTTGTTGCTGGCGCCCCGTGATTATCTCTCGACATTTCTGAAAATCGGCACGATCGTTGGGCTTGCGATAGGAGTGCTCATCATTGCGCCAGATCTCAAAATGCCAGCATTGACCCAGTTTGTAGATGGTTCTGGTCCCGTCTGGTCTGGCGACTTATTTCCCTTTTTGTTTGTAACGGTTGCATGTGGCGCGATCTCGGGTTTTCACTCGCTCATTGCGTCCGGTACGACGCCTAAAATGATCCAAAACGAAACCGATGCGCGTTTTATTGGTTATGGAGCGATGTTAATGGAGTCCTTCGTGGCCATTATGGCATTGGTTGCTGCTGCGACGCTTGAGCCAGGAATATATTTTGCAATGAATAGCCCCGCTGCGATCATTGGTAGCACTGCCGAATCAGCGGCGCAGACGATTGCACAATGGGGGTTTTATGTAACACCAGAAATGATTAACCAAACCGCACAGAATGTTGGAGAGCACAGCATTATTTCGCGCACTGGCGGTGCTCCGACGTTGGCAGTGGGTATGGCGCAAATTTTGTCTGAGGTTGTCGGCGGTACCGCCATGATGGCATTCTGGTACCACTTTGCGATTCTATTCGAAGCGCTGTTTATTTTGACGGCAGTTGATGCGGGGACCAGAGCAGGACGTTTTATGTTGCAAGATTTACTCGGCTCTTTTATTCCTGCCATGAAAAAAACCGAATCAGTTCCGGCTAGTTTAGTGGCTACTTTTATTTGTGTGTCAGGATGGGGATATTTTCTATACCAAGGCGTTGTCGATCCCCTCGGTGGCATTAATACCTTGTGGCCATTATTTGGTATTTCCAATCAAATGCTGGCGGGTATCGCATTGATTCTATGTACCTGCGTACTGTTTAAGATGAAACAGGATCGCTATGCCTGGGTGACTATGATCCCAGTGACTTGGGTCTGTGTATGCACGTTAACCGCAGCGTGGCAGAAAATCTTTCACGATAACCCCCGTATTGGTTTTCTTGCGCATGCAGAAAAATATCAAGATGCAGTTGCGCAAGGAATCGTGCTCGCGCCTGCTAAATCGATCGACCAAATGCAGCAAGTGATTGTTAACGATTATGTCAATGCGACCCTGGCTGGATTATTTATGGCAGTATTGATCAGTATGTTGTGGTTTGGTCTCCGAACCGTGCTGCAAGCACGCACTAATCAAAATCCAACGGTACAAGAAGCGCCTTTTGAGCTGTTACCGGTTACCGTTCCGACTGGAAAATAATTAAAGGAGTAACACAATGCAATTTAGCATCACAGAAGTTTGTAATCGCGTTGCGCAGAGTCTGCGTTTGATGGTCGGCGTCCCAGAATATAGCCAATACGTAGCCCATATGAAAACAGCGCATCCAGATCGAACGATTATGACCGAGGTGCAATTTTATCGTGAACGGCAAGAAGCCCGTTATGGCGGCAAGGTTAGCCGCTGTTGCTAGCGGTTGGTATCAAGTTCTTAGCGCTGGTAAGGGTTCGTCTTTAGCTACAAATTTGAGTGCGATCCCATTATTGCACCAGCGTTCGCCGCGTGGCGGAGGACCATCACGGAACACATGTCCTTGATGCCCGCCGCACCGGGCACAGTGATATTCGACACGTGGCCAAATCATTTTGAAGTCGAGTTTGGTCGCTAAGTGTCCAGCAATCGGTTGGGTGAAACTCGGCCAACCGGTCCAGCTTTCATATTTGTGCTGACTTTCAAATAGCGGTAGGTAACACGCCGCGCAAAGATAGTTCCCTTCACGGTCTTCATAAACTAGATTACTGGATTCGGGTCGTTCGGTTTCTTCCTCGAAGAGAATTTGATAAGCGCGCTGTGAGAGTAATTCACGCCATTCTTTCTCAGATTTCTTGAGTAGTGTGATGGGATTGGCAGCTTCGCCAATTTCAGGGATTCGCCAGCAAGCAGCCATGAACGGAAACATACTCGCAGTGGCTAGTGTTTTTAATACAGCGCGTCGTTTCATTCTAATGCACTCAAACTAACTGGATTAAAAACATAATAAATAAAATAATGATGACCATCGGCACAATAACTGATTGCCAATCTGCAGCGCTGCCTTTAGGGCTGTTCTTCATCATATTGATAGCAGTCGGAAATAAAAAAACTACAAACAGCCCTAACGCTAATGCAGAGACAATTTGCATCCAATCCATACTCAGGTTTTTCCTTTATTATTGAGCATAAAAAAAACAAAACCCCGGATGAACCGGGGTTTGTTTGTCTAACATAGGTAACTTATCGACAAGAATCAGTCATCTTTACCCATAATGCCTAAAATTTGTAACAAGCTGATGAAGATATTGAAAATCGTCATATACAGACCGATTGTGGCCAACACATAGTTGTCTTCACCGCCATGAATAATGCGGCTGGTGTCGTAAAGAATAAAACCACTCATGATCAGAATAACCACAGATGAGATCGCGAGTGACATCGCTGGGATTTGCAAGAAAATATTTGCAATCGCAGCAATTAATACTAGCAAAAAGCCCACGACCAAGAATCCACCCATAAAACTAAAATCTTTCCGGGTAGCTAGCGCATAGGCTGACAATCCCAGGAAAATCACACCGGTTCCACCTAGCGATAAGGTAATGATATTGCCCCCATTTGGCAGTGAGGCATACATTGTCAACATGGGACCTAACCCAAAACCCAGCAAACCGGTGATCAGAAAAACAATGCCGATACCAGCGCTAGAATGAGCAAAACGCGGCAACACAAACATTGCAAGCACCATGCCACCGATCACAGAAATCATATAGGTCATTGGCGGCATATTCAGAAACATTGAAAGTCCAGCAGTCAATCCGCTGAACAATAATGTCAACGATAGAAGCATGTAGGTATTCCGTAATACCTTATTAGTAGCTAATGCAGACGTCGAACTTTGTGAAACGGTTGTAAAGCTTCGATTCATTTTGTGACCTCCAACAAAAACATAAATGTGAATATTATCATTGTATTTAAGCACACGATATCGATTAAATACCGTCTTCTGCGCTCATCTCTTGTTAACGTAGGTTAGACCTACTTTTTTAATTATAGATCAATTATTTTCGATGATTTAGGAAAATACCGACCCAAGAGCCCAGTTTAAATGATTTTTGAGCTCAGATAAAAGTGCTATTACGATGAATAAGATAACAAATTCATCGACTTTTGTTTCAATTTTTCTCGGAATGCAATGTGCTAAACGCTATCATGAAGCGATTGACATGATCGCAATATGGTTTTAGGTCTATGGTGTTCATATACTTTTCAAACCAAAGCATATGAGGTAGAAATGGAAAAACTGAAAAAAGTCGCTTAGCTGGGCTGTCTGGTTTTACTTGACCAGGTCAGACTGTTGCTAATTTAGAGTGCGCCAGGCTAAATCAAGATGAACGTGTGAGCATGAATGTAAGAAAGGAGATTTGAGTTGTGATTGTTAAAGATAAAGTGTCTTGGGTGCGCTTGTTGTTTCATTTTCGCGGCAGTAGCTTTATGGAAACGTGGCCGAGAATACTGACGGTTACTGTAACAGCATCGATTGTGACCTACATTGAGCTCTATTACAGTATTCAAGCGTACACGCTCACAACAACGCCGTTCCTATTGATTGGGGTTGCGTTAGGTATTTTTCTAGGTTTTCGCAACAGTGCTTCATACGATAAATTCTGGGAAGGGCGTAAGTTATGGGGGGCATTGGTGAATACTGCGCGTAGCTTGACACGCCAAATTTGTCACATGACTGATTCAAAACAGAGTTACGAGACATTGCAGCCATTTCAAACTATGTTTGTCAAACGAATCATCGCATTTGCACATGCGCTACGTTGTCATTTGCGCAATCAAGAACCCTTTGAGGAAATAAAAAAATTTTTACCCGCAGATGATTATGCTGCGGTTACTGCTGCAAAGCACCGACCCTTAATCATTTTGCAGCAATTGAGTCGTGATCTAGCCATTGCGCGCGATCGTCGTTGGTTGAGCGAATATAATCATCCGTTTTTAGAAGCGCAGCTCAATGAATTCTCGAATATTTTAGGGGGGTGCGAGCGCATTAAGAATACCCCGATCCCTTTCAGCTACTCAGTATTGATTCACCGAATTGTCGCAGCTTATTGCTTATCGCTACCTTTTGGTTTAGTCGAGACGACTGGAATCCTGACGCCGGTCGTAGTTTTGATGATTTCCTACGCTTTCTTTGAATTAGATGCGATTGGTGATGAAATCGAGAGCCCATTTGGTTTGCAGCCGAATGATCTTGCCTTGACTGCCATTTCTCGGAATATTGAAATTAACTTGCTGGAGTTGATCAATGATGCTGATCAACCCGATGTCGTTAAACCCGTGGATGATATTTTGATTTAATGATTGATAACCACAGATGATACAGAGATGAGCGTTACCCTTTTCAAGTTCTATATTAAACTCGGTAACGCTCTCTGTCTTGCAGCGCTGATGCGCTAATTTGTTTTTCTTGCCATTTCACGGTGGGCCGCAGCTAATTCTTCATATCTTTTAGCCGCTTTTTCAAATTTATGTAACAGGGCTTCATGATGCGACGCGAAATCTTGCCCTTCACGGCCATAGTAATAACTATGAAGTTCATACTCATCTAACATTTGCTTTTCTTCAGTAATTTTGTCGATCATTCTCTTAGCTTTATTATCATAGCGCTGAGCAATTTCCTCATGACTAAGTGGGGATTTATTCTTAGCAGCAGCGATACTCTCTGACTCAGCAGCGATCGATAGATTTGTTACTAGAAAAGTTAATATCAGTACAGAGAAGAAAAATTTTTTCATGTTCAAGATCTCCTTAAATTAACGTATTTCAATGAATGAATCATCCTAAAAAAGGATGATTCATGTTTTACTAATGAGTTGACTCGGTACTAGAAACTTCACCGGCAGCAAAATTATTAATGTTTGCTTTGTTAATTTGATTTCTTTCTGCTTCAGCCATTTGTTGATGAAATTCTGCTTGTTTCAAGTTCTCAGCGATGATTTCTTCATAAAGACGAACATTGGCTGTTTCGTGTGATCTAAAATCTTGACCACCTCTACCATAGTAGTAGCTATGTAATTCATAATCTTCAAGATTATTTTTGTGTTCCTGAAGTTTTACTTTTGCTTCATCGACTAGACTTAAATGATGCTGGGCAAGCGATTCATGATTGCTAGGAGCAATCGTTGATTCAGCGTTAACAGCAAAACTTTGTGCAACAAAAGCGAGTAGAACGATTAGATGACGTGCTTTCATGTTAAATTTCCTTATGCAGAATTGAAAAAAGTTTCGATAGCGTCATACTACTGAAGAGGGTGGCTTGCGTATATTGGGCGATCCCTGATTTTTCATTAAGGGAAACCATTAGAATTCAAAGCGATACTAATCAATATCGCTTTACTGCTTAAATATGTAGATGGAGTAGCTTACAGGTAGGTAGTTAGAACTGCCATCGGGCACCAGCGTAGATGCCACGAGGGATGAGTGCTGGAATCGATGGGATATTATCTGATACAAATTCTCTGTGGTATTCACTAAACAAGTTTTGTCCAACCAGAAATAATTCAACATCTTTGACGGGTTTGAAAGCGAGCTTAGTGTCCATCGTTACAAAACCTGGAATATTGTAGAAGCCGATCGCACTGGTATATCGCAGCCAGAGATTAAACTGCAGCCTGTCTGAAATATCATAGTTTGAACGTACTGAAACCTGATGTTGCGGATTAACTTTAGCGGCCCCGCCAGTGGTGGGATCAAATGTTCTAAGCATTTCATTGGAGGAAATATTCATATCCAAGAAGCTGTAATTTCCTTGGAGTCGCCAGCGACTCGTGGGTTTCCAATCTGCAGAGACTTCAAAGCCATAGGTTAGGGCAGATGCGCGATTGTTAAGTAGCAGCGGTAATATTAATTGCCTTGGTAATCCTGTGCTAAAGGATAACGCCCCGAAGCTTAAGTCGCGTAAGTGGCTATAGTCGTTGATGAATCCAGCAATATCGATCGATGCTTGTTGGGAAAACTGGTGGCGATAGCCTAACTCATAGGCAAGTAGTTTTTCTGAGCCGAAATTGTTTGCTCCTTGCATGAGAATAGAAATAGGGATAGGCAAAGTAGGTATTCCTGGCAAACTTTGAATCTGGCCCGCATTCAAAGTAATATCATTTTCCCCTCGAGAAGGAATCCGGACTGCACGTGAAATTGATGCCCATATCGAATTCTGCGCATTGGGTGTCCACATTAAACGTGCATTGGGTTGAACTTCCAATCCCGAGAAATCATTGTGATCGAGCCGAGTTCCGAGTGAAAATAATAAACGATCAGGTATTAAAGCAACATCATCGCGAATAAAACCGCTAAATTGGTGGTGCGTTCGTTCTCGCGGACTAGCGCTTGTTAATAAAGTATCAAAAATCTTGTTGTTATATAAGCGGTAATTGGCGCCCCAAATCACATCGTGCTTATCAAAGAGCGGGAGTCGATGTTGGAAATCAATATCGAAGCTTTCTGCATCGGATTTTCCTATTGGCAGCAATTGGTGAGTGTTTCGGTCATAATAGGTTTGCAGCATGATTGAAGATCGTTCTGAATAAACGCGATCCCAGCGAAACCGGATATTGCCGCCTTCCTGATTTCCCCTCAATCCTTGAGTTTGCAGCGCAAGCAATTGAGAAGTATTTTTATCAACTGAATTACCAAAAGAATTAAAGTAGATATCGCCCTGTAGCGTAAATTGATCGAGTCCTCTTGCATGGTCTAAACGAAAACCACCTCGCGCTGAGTGCCATTGATCATGGCGATTAGCACCCTCTGGAGAAATCATATGGTCACGCGTGAACCCTTTTGCATAAACTCGGAAAGGGGTTTCTTCATTGATCTTTCCACCATAACGGGCTCCAAAAAAGCCGTGCTCAAAACTACCCCCTCCTGCAGAAAGGAGCGTTCCTTGAGTATCAGCCGCTTTCTTGGTAATGATATTGATAACGCCATTGACTGCATTCGCCCCCCAAACCGTTGCTGCAGGGCCGCGAATCACTTCAATGCGCTCGATGTCTTCGATCAGGGTATCTTGCTGTTCCCATAGTACGCCAGAGAAAATAGGGCTATAAACACTTCTACCATCCATCAGAACTTGTAATTTGTTCGCATAAATTCCATTAAAGCCACGAATACTAACTGCCCATTGACCAGTGCTGACACGATCGACCTGAACACCAGGGGCCATTCTGAGTGCGTCTGGAATGCTGGTTGCACCCGAGCGGCGGATATCGTCCTGTGTGATGACAAAGATAGCAGAAGCGACTTCTGTTAGTTTCTGCGGGCGTCTTGATACTGTCGTCACTTTGACATTCATCAATTCTTCAATGCTTAATTGGAGAAATTGATTATCACCAGGTTTTCCGCTGATAGCGTTAGTACTCAATAAAATCAAGAGCATTAGGGCGAAAGCGAAGGTTCGATTTATTATTTTCATAGGTTCTTACCGATAAACATGGGTCGCTAGCTGTAGCAACTTCGAGCTAAAATCGAGTTTAGAAAGACGCGCAGTTGCTAGATTGATTTCGAAAGTGACTTTTCCATCACTATTGACATTCATATTGATGTTGACTCCCTGAGATGCGGCATTAGGGCTATCTGCCAACAATAAGATAGGCTTCTCTTGTAGGGTATTCAGGATGTTCGATAGATTGCTTATATTGGACTTGGCAATGAAAACAACTTGGCATTCAGTTAATGTACTTTCATCATTGGTGCGCCTAACTTTGATTTTTCCTTTGCTATTAGGTTTTTGTGCTATTTGATCCAGGCTTGTGCCAAACATATCTTCACCGTAAAGACATAGTTGAATGCTTTCATTGGAATCACCTGGCCATGCGGTAAATGCGATAAAATTCGAGATGAATGCTGCTTTGACCTGATATTCAACGCTTTCGCTGGAATGAGCTGGACGAGAAAATAGCATCAGATTCACAACCATTAGTATGGCGAGCAAGTACTGCGCACCTTTCTTAAGCGTAGTGTGCTTCTGAGTGGTTATAAAGCTAAATCGAGTAGCGAGTGATTGCATTAAATAAGCGTATTACTCAGCCATATTGCCAATAAATCATCGTTTAAATGAGATTAACAATTGCAAAACAGGGCCTTGATAATTAACTATCTCTGTGAAGTTAGAGTGAGCGCTTTATTACGTTAATTTGAACCTTGTCATGTTAAAACGAGTCATCAGGATTGATCGTTTGATTAAATAGCGATTTATCGCTTTATTTTTGATATGAAGTGCCCTATCGAACCTCGCTTTTCTACAACGCTTTCTTTGGTAACATTTAATTTACATGGAACATCCATTTGCGCTTGAATTAAGAAACATTAATAAAGCCTTTGCGAGTAAAAGACAGATATTTTCTCGCTTATCTTTCTCGCTTCGGCAGGGTGAATATGTTGCAATTACCGGTGAGTCGGGTATCGGTAAATCAACGTTATTGAATTTGATCGCTGGCCTAGATTTCCCAGATGAAGGGGAGATTTTGATTAATGGAAGCTTATTGCCTAAGGATGACAACGCCGCGACGTTACTGAGAAGACAACATTTTGGTTTTATTTTTCAAGCGTTTCATATCCTTCCCCATTTGAGCCTATTACAGAATGTAGCGCTGCCTTTGTTATTGAATCAATGCCCAATTGACCGTGCTCAGGCGATGTTAATTGCGGTTGGTTTGGAAGGTCGAGAGCAGGATTTTCCGCACCAGCTATCAGGGGGTGAGTTGCAGCGGGTTGCAATTGCCCGTGCTTTGGTTCACCAACCTAAATTAATTCTAGCGGATGAACCCACTGGAAATCTTGATCCGGATACGGCGCGCGAAATTCTTTACTTGCTTCAGTCTGAAATCAAGGCTAGTGGCGCTGCTGCCATTATTGTCACGCATTCTCAGTTTGCAGCCCAAACCGCTGATCGCGTTTTGCAACTGACTGCGTCTAATTTGATCTCGGTTGATCACCCTTGAGTGCCATGAAACGTAATTTGTTATCGCAGTGGTTATTACAAGGGCAGTGGCATAGTCATCGGTTGCAAATGTCGATGGTAATGATTGCGATCGCCTTAGGCATTGCATTGGGGTTTTCGATTCAGCTCATTAATTCAGCTGCAATTCATGAATTTTCCTCAGCGATCAAAATTTTATCAGGACAATCTGATCTGCAGATACGCGCGGTTCAGCCTACCTTCGATGAAATGCTTTATCCTAAGCTTGCGCAGCGCGAAGGGGTTGAATTGGCTAGCCCAGTGCTAGAGATTCAGGCTGCAATTCCTGGCCAATCGGATGATACGCGAAATGGTATGCTGAAAATTCTCGGGATTGACGTTTTTCGAGCAATGGCCATGACACCTGATATCGTCGCTGTGCCTGCAGAAGATCGGAACTTTGACACCTTGGCAATCGATGCAATCTTTTTATCACCTGCCGCGATGGAATGGTTAAAGGTAGCGCAAGGGGATTCCTTAAGTTTGCGCTTAGGTACGAAAACAGTCACTTTAAGAGTAGCAGGTGGGCTGGTGCGCACAAATCCAGGGCAGCGCCTTGCCGTTATGGATATCGGCGCGGCACAGTGGCATTGTGAGCACATCGGACTATTATCGCGAGTTGATCTCAAATTAAAGCAATCGGTTAATTTAGCGCAATTCAAGGCCGCATTAGAAAAAGAATTGCCTTCTCAGTACCTTGTGGCAGAAACCATCGACCAGGAGAAGCGTATCAACAATATGTCCCGTGCCTACCGCATTAATCTCAATGTGTTGGCATTGGTGGCGCTATTTACAGGTATATTCTTGGTATTTGCGACACAATTTCTTGCCACGCTTCAAAGAAGGCCGCAACTGGCTTTGTTGCGCGTTCTAGGCATGACAAAAAAGCAGATTTTGCTACAAATTTTAAAAGAAAGTAGCTTGCTGGGATTGCTAGGCGCTCTCTTAGGCATTGTATTGGGCTATGGTTTTGCAATATCTGCCTTGTATTTCTTGGGCGGGGATTTGGGAGCGGGTTTCTTTCCTGATATTCAACCCCAAATTCAATTTGATCCTTGGCTTACACTCCTATTTTTAATGCTAGGCATCGGTGTAACGCTAATGGGAAGTATCACACCGGCTTGGGAAGCGGCTAATGCTCACCCAGCTCAAGCACTGAAATCCGGTAGTGAAGCGCTTTCGATGACCCGGTTGAATAAACCGTGGGCAGCAACGACCTGCATTATTATTGCACTGATCTTTACGCAGCTTCCGCCAGTTGCAGAATTACCCTTGTTTGGTTATTTCGCAGTTGCTTTACTGCTAATCGGTGGAATCGCATGGATGCCGACGCTAGCGAAGTTATTTTTCTCATTATTATTAGCATTTACTAATCGTTATCCACGTAATGTTCTAACCCAACTCGTATTGGCAAGATTGAGTAATGCATCGCATCAAGCCGCCATTGCATTGGGGGGCGTGCTCGCGAGCTTCAGTTTGATGGTTGCCATGGCGATCATGGTTGCCAGTTTCCGTGTATCGATTGAACATTGGCTAGATCATATTTTACCTGCAGATATCTATGTGAGAACCGAGTTGCGCCAAGATGTAATTGGATTTACGCGATCAGAACAGGACGCATTAGCCAACACGAGTGGTATCGAACGAATCGATTTTATTTATTCGCAACAGATTAGCTTAGATTCGTCACGGCCGAGTGTAACGTTATTTGCTCGCCCCATTGATAAAAATGATCCAGGTGGTGTATTGCCCTTAACGGATGATGTTCTACCCACGGAGACGCTAGCTAATAGCGATGCGATACCGATTTGGGTATCGGAAGCGATGGTTGATCTTTACGATTTTCAGGTGGGAAAACAAATTGAACTCCCTTTAGGCAAGACACTGCATAACTATATCGTGGCCGGTGTTTGGCACGATTACGGACGACAATTCGGTGCGATTCAAATGCGACTTAGCGATTATCAGGCCGTATCGGGTGAATTTCATATCAACGAAGCAGCGATTTGGCTAACTGACGGTGTTTCGACCCAACAAATGATGAACACATTAAGAGCATTGCCCTTTGGGGAAGCATTGGTATTTTGGCAACCGAATGAGATTCGATCCCTTAGCTTAAAAATCTTTGATCGGAGTTTTGCGGTTACCTACTTGCTTGAGATAATTGCGGTGCTGGTGGGATTGTTAGGCGTGGCAGCCAGTTTTTCTGCCCAAGTGTTAACAAGAATTAAGGAATTCGGAATACTGCGGCACATGGGTCTAACACGCAGCCAAATTATCCGCATGCTCACATTAGAAGGTGGTTTCTTGACCGGTTTTGGTATCACAATTGGTTTTATTTTGGGGGGCAGTATCAGCTTGATTCTCATTTTCATTGTCAACCCACAATCATTTCACTGGACGATGCAACTGTATATGCCCTGGAGCTGGCTTGCTCTCATGATCATTGCTTTATTGTTTTCGGCGGCGCTGACCGCCTACATCGTTGGAAAATCTGCAGTGGCAAGGCAGGTAGTGCAATCAGTCAAGGAAGATTGGTGATGCGCTTACTGCTTATCTTGCTCGCATTAATTGGATTGGGGATTAGCGTAGCTGCCCCACCGACATTATCACCGGTTACTCCTCGAGAATTAGTTTTTCCAGAAGATTTTGGTGCACATGAAAATTTCCGCATTGAATGGTGGTATGCAACAGGGTGGTTAGAAACCGCTGATCAAAAAACAGTCGGGTTTCAAGTCACTTTCTTTCGCCCAACCACCGAGTATGATCAAGATAATCCCAGTCAATTTGCACCGAAACGGTTGATCATTGGTCATGCTGCGATATCAGATCCAGCGGTGGGTAGGTTATTGCACGTTGAAAAAACTGTGCGCGAAGGTTTTGGCCTGGCCTATGCTAAAGCAGGTAATACAGATGTCAAATTAGACGATTGGTATTTTATCCGCGATACAGACGGAAGTTATCGTACGGTTGTGCAGGGAAATGATTTTTCCCTGGAGTTGCGATTGGAACCCAGTCAACCCCTCATGTTGCAGGATCAAGCAGGGTTTTCTCGGAAAGGCCCCGGGTCTGAGCAAGCGAGCTATTATTATAGTGAACCACATTTGAAAGTAACCGGTAAAATGGTACGAGCGGGTAACACGACCGGAGTTAAAGGAACTGCCTGGCTCGACCATGAATGGTCATCCGAATATCTTGACCCAAATGCAGAAGGATGGGATTGGACCGGGATTAATCTCGATGATGGTTCTGCGTTGATGGCTTTCCAAATTCGTGGCAAGCAGGGCGAGAAAATTTGGGCTTATGCAGGACTACGTGATGCCTCAGGGCGCATGACGATTTTCTCACCTGAAGAAGTTAGCTTTCATCCAGTAAGAACTTGGAAATCTCCGCATACCGGTGCAACCTATCCGGTCGCGATGCGAATCATGACGGAAGAAACCGAATGGGTACTCACACCGCTGATGGATGACCAGGAACTAGATTCCACGCAATCCACTGGGGCAGTTTACTGGGAAGGCGCGGTAACAGTTACTCGCAACGGACAACCTGCTGGAAAAGGCTATCTAGAATTAACGGGATATAAAAAAGCATTATCGATGTGATCGCTCGTCAATCCAATCACTATTTGAACAAGATCCCTGATTTATCGTGATCAAAACCGGGATCTTTTTCTGGATTACATAATAATATCGGTAGCTATATTTAATTGTGGCGCTCCTGCTAGCTCGATTAACATGGTTGACCCACCGATGGTATATACTTCAAGATAGCCGTTGTTACCCCAACTATAATAATTAAAATGATCTACGGTGAATGCTTGGCTACCTGATTTATTCAGGTTTGCATCTAACCAGGATAGATCGATCTTATCACCTTCCCAACGATTGAAATCTTTGATGATATCCCAGCCATAGGAATTATTGATACTCTCACTTCGGTCATAGTAGGTAAAGTAATCAGCACCTCCTTCCCCCCAAAGAGTATCAGAATTAGCGCCACCCGCGATGGTATCAGTATTATCACCGCCATAAATAGTATCATTACCCCATTCTCCAGCGAGAAAATCATCTCCGGTATAACCCCAAAGCGTATCATTCCCGTACCCGCCATACAAATAGCTAACCCCAACATTGCCATAATCAAAAATAAGATTATTTAAAGCATTTCCATAGCCGATAACCCCATTTTCTCCTAGATTCAATCTCTCGACACCGGTCGGTAAAGTGTAGGAATAAACTTCGCTAGCGACCGCATCCCAGCCATCGGTTTCCCAGATATAGTCACCTACATTATCCACATAATAATAATCATCACCCAAACCGCCGAACATCCAATCGGCTCCGGTGCCTCCGTCTAATACGTCATTTCCATTACCCCCTTCAAGTCGATCAATTTCACTTTGTCCATATAGCCAATCATTTCCTTCTCCACCCAGGAGTGTATCTATACCCGACTCGCCATATAAGATGTCATTGCCCTCATCACCGTTTACTTGATCATTTCCTGAACCACCATATAGGGAGTCATTACCGTAACCACCTTCAATAAAATCATTACCACCAAAACCGAACATTTTGTCGCTCTCAGTCTTAGGATAAGGTTCCCAAAGATGATTATTACTATTATCGCCATAATATATACCCATTTTTTTCTCCTTTTAACGATTAGAATCAGAATCTTGTTTGCTATCAATCGATAGTGTTTAAAGATTAAGTAAAAGCCTTAAGAAAATATGTGAAAAATCTCACAATTCAAATGAACGGCGGGAACGAACATGTTTTGTTTGAGAATCGTTTACCTTGGAATACTGAGTATTCAAGGGAGTATTTACCGAATATAACGAGGCTTGAGAAAGGTGAAAGAAATGGGTTTTATGCAAGACTATGTGATATTTATCAGGCCGCATGACCATTTTCTCACTCGCAACGGACAGCCTGCCGGGAGAGGCTATCTAGAGTTAACGGAGTATAAAAAAGTGTTATTGATGTGATTGATGATAAGTTTTACGCTATTGTTGTTTAAAACAAGTCATCGAGAATAGGCATAAAATTCACACATAGTCACGCAGTAGTTCTTTGCTCTAGCTGGGGATGATGTTAGCTTTAATTCAAGATGTCCGCTGCGGATTGTCTTATTTGTTCAAAATCAGGCCCTGCTTCTGTGTATTAATACAAGACCTGACCCTATTCATACTTTCTTCACATAGCTTAAGTAATATATCTCACATACTTTCTTCACATAATTAAATACACTTTTTGAAGGTATATTGAGCACAGGCAAATACCTATATATAAACTTAATTGGAGATAATTATGGGTACGATTAATGGAAATTTCTGGGGAGAAACCCTCAATGGTTCAGGTACAGATGACTTTATACAAGGTTATGGAGGTAATGATTTAGTATATGGCAATGATGGCAATGACATAATTTATGGTACCGCTCAATATTTAGATACGGATCTTTTCGATGGAGGAGATACTCTGTATGGCAACAATGGTAATGATAAGCTCTATGGCCAAAATGGTAATGATAAGTTGCAAGGTGGTAATGATAATGATTATTTAGATGGTGGTGTCGGTGCGGATAATATGGATGGAGGCGATGGTAATGATACTTACATTGTTGATAACTCGGCAGATATCGCTTCGGAAATTTATAATGACAGCTTAGGAGGAAGAGACAAGGTATTAGCTAATATCACATATACACTTGGCTATGGGTTAGAAATCCTTGAACTCAAGGGATTAAATAATATTAATGGTTTTGGAAATTCCAATAACAATATTATTCGTGGTAATGATGCTAATAATACAGTTGATGGCGGAATAGGTGCTGATAAATTATATGGATCGGCAGGTAATGATACATTGTGGGGCGCGCACTGGTCACTTACTGCTGATGGTAATGACCAAATTGGTGGTGGTCAAGGAAATGATGTGATGGGCGGGTCCTATGGCGATGATTTAATAGGTGGTGTCGAAGGAGCTCAATGGAAATCTGATGGCTCAAGTTCTCCAGATACAAGTAGTTTTTTGCTTCCTGGAGATGAGGAATTCGGGGATGACTCACTTTATGG
>SSFW01000059.1 GCA_008015595.1 Nitrosomonas sp.
ATCATGGTCAAGGGAGTCGGCTTCGGCGGCAAGGATGACAAGATCCTGGCCGTGAGTCCTCATCACTTCGACAAGTGTGCGAAGTGTGGAACTTCATTTCAGGAAGGTGAAGCTCCGCGCTTCAAGGAGGGAGCCATGCTCCCCTACCACCAGGCTTGCTTGGAAAGTGTTGATAATGCCTGACTTTGAGGTGGCCTGGGACATGGCTGGCATGATTATCGTGACAGCCGAAGACGAGGCCGCTGCTATGCGAATGGTGACTCGTTACCCCGGCGGCGACATGGCTCTGCTGGCCGACTCTCAAGCCCGTGACGTGGAAGCCGTTGACGCGCATGAGATCAATACCCAGGTCAAGGGAAAGTCTTAGAACTTACTCAAACGAATCACCCAGCAATTCAACGTCTTTCGCGCTCTAATAGAAAAGAGCGGAGAATTTCGACGTGAAGAACTTGGCCTTGGAGATTGCTGCTCGCGCTATTACTGCTCTAGTTCTATTCTGCTGCATAATGATTGAGATATTTTTGCATCTCTCTACAACTGTGCTCTACAAGCTACACATCATTCGTTCGACATGGAGGTCGAAATGACTGATAGGGCAGTGCTTTTGGTGTCGGTATCGGCAATGATCGCTGGCGCAGGCATCATCTCATTCTCTCTGGTCTATGCTCTCGTCTCGTTGTTCATCAAGGACACCCAAGAGGAACTGCCATGAGCTTGCGCCGTAAGCAGCTTGATGAAATTTATAGACTCTACTCGTCGGGATCACGCACCCAGGCTGAGCTAGCCAGAGACTTTGGTGTTTCTCCATCAGCAATCTCGTTGCGCCTCAAGAATTATCGTCAGCTTCCTGCAATCCTCCCGGTGCCGGGGCGAAGGCCCGTTCCTGACCAAGAGGGAGTAGAGGCCGACGAGGCAGGGAGGCTCTATAGGGATGGCATCGAGTTGTCATACTTTGCGAAACGCAATGGCTACCTTCATGTTTCGCTTGGTCAGAACAACCAACGCAGCGTGCATTCTCTGGTCTGTGCAGCCTTTCATGGTCCGCGCCCAGAGGGCTTGGTGTGCCGACATCTGAATGATGAGAAGCATGACAACCGTTCAGCGAATCTGAAATGGGGCACCAGGAAAGAGAATTCGCAAGATGCGATAGTCAACGGTCGCACTCTTGTGGGTGAGCGAAACATATTTTCTAGACTCTCTGAGGCCCAGGTGTCGGCAATTCGTCGGGTGTATGCAGAGGGCAAGGTTAGCCAGCATGACCTAGCCGATCTATGTGGAGTCACTCAGTCAGCAATATTCGATGTCGTGTCGGGGAAGACATGGAGGCATCTCGATGCTGTTTGATAACTATTTTGGCGAATATATAGAGCTACCACCGGATTTGGTGCAGCTTCTCCACGAACGTGCCGCTGCGGCTGCGGCTTTCAGGCCCATGAATCTTGTTGCCGAAGCGGCATATTCGCTCTATGAGCAGTGGAAGAAGATATGAAGGACTTCTCCATTGGCATTGCCATTGGACTTTTCCTGACCGCTATCGTCGGCTGGTGGTGGATTCTCTTTGGTGGTCGCCGCCGATAGGATAGAATGAGTGCGTTATGGCACTTACCTGGGAAAAGCATCCTGTCGATGGTCCGTTCGCCACTGAGATCCGTTGTGCATGCGGCTGCGGGAATCCCACTTCGATAGCTGCCAGGAGCAGGAAGTCAAGGGGCGTGATCAAGGGCCAGCCCATGATGTACGTCTCTGGTCACAACGTCAAACCCTCCGAAAGACTTTGTAACACTTGTAATTTGACTAAAGGGATTGAGCATTTCTCCCGGCGCAGCAACGGCAAGTATCGAGTACGATGTGAGGACTGTCGCCAGAAGAATGCGGATCGAAGGGAGCCTCCCATCCAGAGACGGCCAGATGGCGAAGCCTGGGTGAGGGACGAGGATGGCCGGAAGCGGTGTGCCTCTTGTCAGGAGTGGAAGTCGGAGTCTGATTTTTATCGCTGGAAAATTGGTCTCGATGGTCTGACCATCTACTGCAAGCGGTGCCGTAGCCGCATGGAAAGGCTTTACCGATACGGCATTTCGGCATCTGTCTGGGACGAGCTTCTGGAGCAGCAGGATCACTCCTGTGCGATATGCATGAATCCTTTTGGGACACAGAAGATTTGCATAGACCACGATCATTCGTGCTGTCCTGGTAAGACGACCTGCGGAAAGTGCATTCGGGGACTATTGTGTGACGATTGTAATCACGGCCTTGGTTTCTTTCGGGATTCTATAGACCGAATGCGTTGTGCTATCAAGTATTTGGAGAATGCTACATGAGCCTAACCTGGGATAAGCATCCCGTGGATGGCCCTTTTGCCGTTGAGATTCGCAGAGGGGTTCGTCAACGAAGGCGCGAGAAGGGCCGGGGCGGTCACCGCTTCCGCTATGACGATCTCAAAACCCTTTGGGGCGCAAAGGATCGCAAGGGCACCTACGCTGTCCTCACCCACAACGAGGATAAACTTTGGCAGTTCTGGTTTAAGGACGTGGACGGCTGGAAGCTCCAGTCCTGGTTCAAGCTCCTCAAGGACGCGCAAGCAGAGGCCGAAAAGCCCAGGCCAAAACCCGTTGTAGTTCCCTCAAAGGTCGAGCCGGGAAGTTATGTGCATGCTGCCTGGTTGGCTCCGTATCGAGGCCGAAAGCCTATGGTGGTACGGTGTCATTCTGAAACGACGGCTGCTGTTGATTCAGAACTTTTTCAAACGTTGCGATGTGCTGTCGAGGTGAAGACCGTCGCTGCTTGACCTCATGTGGAAGCTGCTATAAAATCTCCACATGATCATCGACGGCGTTAAATACAGTTGGACGCAGGCAACCTGCGAAAACTGTTGGGAGCAAAGGAATCCCGGTCGGGGAGCCATTGCGATCACGGCCCAGTACCGCGAGACTGAAAAGTGTTGCCACTGCGGCATTTCCACACGTTCCGGCATCTACACCCGCGTAGATCCCACCACTGTCCCCTACCCCAGCCCTGAGCAGTGAGTGGGCGGCACCGCAAGCCCGAACCAGCCGGTCGGCTCACCCCAATTGTGGTGGCCGGAATCATCCTGGCTGGCTTCTGGCTTGCCCTTTCCGCTGGTCACGGGGCTGCTGCCGTTGCCACCACTGCTCTGAATGTTGGTGTGGCACAACAGGAGCCACCCACCTCCAGCCTTCGGAGGGCGACGAGGGCGAGTTATCGTCCACCAGCACCTCCACCTCCACCAATTCCCTTGTGGCAGAAGGCAATTCAAGTAGCACTTTCCAAAAAGGGTACGCTCTATGTGTGGGGAGCCAAGGGACCGAACAACTTTGACTGCTCTGGCCTCACCCAATTCGCTTGGAAGCAAGCAGGTATCACGCTTGGGCCGGATACCTACGCGCAATTTCAACAGGGAGTCCCGGTGGCTCCCTCTGATGTCCAGCCAGGAGACCTCCTGTTTCCCAGTGCCTCGATGAATTCAAGGGGACCAGGCCATGTTCAGCTTGCTATTGGAAATGGCATGGTCATTGAGGCTCCAGGTCGCGGGATGACCGTTAGAATCGTCCCTATGCCAACGAGTTTCGTCGCACGCCGGGTGGCCTAGTGGACTGCTCGATCCCTGGCTGTGCAAAGCCTGCCAGAACCAGGGGATGGTGTAGTGCTCATTACCAGAGGTGGTGGGCACATGGTGACCCTCTCTCCGGTAGGAGACCAGAACGTCCGCGTGGCCTCACTGAGGCCGAAGCATTCGCATGGTTCATGCCTGGTGATCCCCCGGCTGAAGGATGCTGGGATTGGACTGCTGGCACCTCAAGGGGATACGGACAGTTCAACATGAACCGGAAACCTGTTCTGGCCCATGTTGTTTCGTATCGTATTTATTGTGGTGATACTGAAGACCTTTGCGTTTTGCACTGGTGTGATCGCCCTATTTGCGTGCAGCCCTTGCACTTACACCTGGGAGATCGTGACCTCAACAATCGAGAGGCCCGTGAACGTGGGTTGACCACTATCGGCAGCCGTGGAGAACAGAATCCTGCCGCGAAACTCACTGAGGCAGAAGTACTTTGGGTCAAGAGGCAGGCTGGCATGACTCAAGCACAGATGGCTGAAAGACTAGGTGTTAGTGGCTCAACCATCAGCGACATCTTGCATGAAAGAACCTGGGCTTTTGTGATCTAGATCACATTGATCGAGTTCTATAATCGTGCTAAAATAGCGGGGAGGCCGAATCCCGGCCTCTCTCAACCATATCCACCTACATTAGGATTAGCTGCATGAAGCCGGTCACTGAGCCGATCATCGTCAGCGGCCAGGTGCTCTCAAAGGGCACTGAACTTGTGATCTACGGACGGCGGGGGAGGTATCGATACGTCGATGCCTCTCTCACCTCCGAAGGCAAGACGGTGGTGAATCTCATTGGGCCGATTGGCTTTCGGGAGAGGTTCAGCGCGGTGTATGTAGAGAACATCAAAGGTATTTATGGAGTCAAGAAGAGAGGCAAGAGATGACTGAAAACATGAGCGACAAGCAGCACTTACTTCTGGCTACCAGCCAGGGCGACGTGGAGCGTCGGGCCATTAAGCTGGGCTGGGACGTGGAGCATGAGAATGGGAAGACCATTCTGCGCCGGGGAATGCGGGAGATCGTTCTGGAATATGTGTGGCGGTACAGGGATTCCGATCTCCACACTCAGTTGATATCGGCCCAGTTGATCACCCGGCTGGATATGGGCACCCGCCACAAGATCGATGAGATCGATGAGTGGCTCCTCCAATACGGGGAGGAATGATGGGCCGAATCAGTCAGCGCACGGTGGCCCGAATCATGTTGGGATTCAGCATCTTTTTCCTGGCCTGGGACGTGGTGTTCCTGATCGGCAATCTCGCCGTCCTGCCGTCGAGGCCCATGAGCGGAACCTTTTGGGCCACGCTGCAAGTCATCAACACGGTGTGCATGGTTTTCTTTATTTCTTTCTGGCGCAAGCGTTTACGGAGGTATTGAGATGGACAACGATGTCATGCAGCTACTGGAGCAGATATTGACCGGGACGGCACCGCCATCCCATGAGGCTCACAGCCTTGAAGACTTGATGATGCCCTACTAGCTGATACTCTGCCGGGATGGATGAAGACTTCCCCTGGCCGGTGGCTGTCCTTGTCCTCCTGATCGCCCTGGTGGTGTTGGCCGGAAATTGGGCCGTCGATATGCTTCGCAGACACACCTCCTTGTGACATACTGCCCTCATGGGCATCACGCTGAAGGAGGCGCGGAATGCAATCGGGCGAACGTGTGTATACGTGTCTCCATCTGCACGGTCACGCCATCCCTCCCAGAAGCGAAAAGTGGGAGTCATTGAGAGTGTTAGTAGCATCTACGTCATGGTGCGCTACCCGAACGCGAAAAGCCTCGCGGCTCTGCCGTGCAATTGCATCGAACTGGTTGATCAATGAAAAGTGATGAGCTTGAACGATTTTGGGCCAAGGTGGACCGGCAGGAAGATCATTGGCTCTGGCTTGGTGCAAAGTGTGGGAACACCGAAAGTCTGCACATCAAGTATGGAACATTTTGGAATGGCTCCAAAAACCTTAAGGCACACCGCTATTCATATGAGCTAGCGCACGGCCCAATACCGAAGGGCTGGACCGTCGATCATCTCTGCCACGTCACCTTGTGCGTCAACCCTGATCACCTTCGGCTGGCGAATCCGAAGGAGCAGGCTGAGAATCGTAGTGGGCCGCGCAAGGATTCTAGTAGTGGGATTCGCGGAGTGTCCTGGCACAAAAAGCGGCAGAGGTGGGTGGCCCAGGTGAAGCACAACTACAAGAATTATTATGCCGGTGAGTATCGGACTCGCGAAGAGGCGGCAATTGCGGTGCGCGACAAGAGGAATGAGTTGTTTACTGCCAACCATTTGGACCGTGATGAGCACTAGAATCGGCCTGCTAGAGCAGCACATCGAGAAGCTCGACTCCATCGTCTCCAAAACTCAAGTGCCCCTTGAGATTCGGGAGTGGCTCGATCATGCCAAGGTTCTGATGGAGAACCACGGC
>SSFW01000058.1 GCA_008015595.1 Nitrosomonas sp.
CTTTCAGTGTTTTGCGGCCATTAATCGATTCATTACGCGCAGCCTCACGCTGTGCGATTAAGTCATCAACGTATGATTTAAGACCATCATACTTATCGCCTAAAGCTTCCTTCAATTCTTCAATGTTCATCTTCGTTTTGAGCCTCTCGCTCGATTAATTCAAGATGAATGAGTTTTTATTACTAATTTGTCTCAAAAAATCAAAAAAATGAGACAGATTCGTCAAAGAATGTGAGCACTATGACAATCATGAAAACGTTACTTGAATTTAAAAAGATTGCAGATGCACTGCATGGGTCTGGTGGTTATGAGAATGGGGCTTATCTCGTTAAATACGATTCTGAAACTGATGATCAGTATTCAAAACGCAGAGCTGTAGCCTGGTTTGCTAATGAGTTATTTTTGGCGTGTGATAGATTCGTGGGATACATTTCAAAGCGACCCCCTAACAGAACTGAGATAAAAGACGCCAGACTATTGAAGTTTGTAGACGATTGTAACTGGCGGGGCGATTCGCTCGATGTGTTTTGGCAATCGTTCATGATCGAAGCGAAAGCACGCGGTTCCATGCTAGTGCTTGTAGACATGCCGCAAGAAATCCCTAGCAACGCACAATCACAGCTTGATCAAAGAGCCTTTCCTTATCTTGTCACAATCAAGCCAGAAGAATTAGTCGATTTCTCAGTTGATAAACGCGGTCGATTAACAATGGTAGAAATTAAAGACATGCTAGACGATGAGCCAGTCATTAGAGGATGGGATGAGGAAAAATGGTACATCAAGAAAGATGACCAAATAATCAAATCTAACAATCACGGATTAGGTCTGTGTCCCGTGCTTGCGTTCACAGAAATGAATGATTTCCCTGCTTTAGGGGGATTCTCAAGCATGGAACCGATCATTAAAAGACTCTATAACATCCGATCAGAACTCGATGAAATCTTGAGAAGGCACACTTTCCCGATCTTCTCAGCACAATTCCCATTGATCGAGCCTAGCATGTATTTAGACCCTGGAACCGCGCAGACAATGCAAGCGAAAATGATTGGCCAACTGCAAGAGGGCATCAAGAAATTAGGCGCAGAACGAGGCATTGTATCCCCTGGTTCTGTGGGATTTGTTGCACCCCCTGACGGCCCAGCGACAACACTGCAAAACACCATCAAAGAACTTGAAGAAAAGATCAATGAAATCGGCTTAAAGATCGACATGACAGGCGAACGAACAGCAGAATCAGGGCTTGCTCTAACGATAAGATTTCAAGCGTTAAATGCTGCATTGACTCGATTCGCGCGTAGGATGGAAGACCTAGAGCGCAGGGTTTTTGATGTTGCGAGTCGATGGTTAAAAATTGATACAGAAGCAATTACTGAATGGGGGAAAGATTACGAACTCGCTGACCCAGAACGTGAGATTGCGATCTTGCAGCAAATGCAAGCAGCAGCATTACCCGAAGAAGTCATCAAGAAACAAATGCAGACTGTCATCAACGCGCAATTCTCTACAGCCGATCCCGAAGAAGTGGACGAATTGAACAATTCAGTAGATGAATTTAGTCAAGAAAGACCCCTACCGGCAGAACCCACAAATCAGGGGGTTTAAAGACTTGGTAATGAAATTAATTTCGTTACCAAATAATCATCAGAACATAGGGGGTTAAATGACTTTCAAAATCGTAGTAGGTGGCACTGATGGGGTTATCAGAGAGCTTGAAAATACAAGCAAGATTCCTCAGCAAGTCGTACGAGATTTAGCGCAATTTGTTTTTAATCGAGCAAGAGCAGGCGCAGGAAGACACATTAAAACCGGAGCGCTAGAAAGCTCTACTTACATTCGCAAGATCACTGACGGTTTGCAAGTCGGGCATGACGCAAACCGAGCGCCCCATGCTTTATTCGTACACTTTGGAACCAAACCCCACGCAATAAGCCCGAAAAATAAAAAAATCCTAAGATGGGCTTCTAATGGGCGATTCATTTTCGCGCGTAAAGTCAATCACCCAGGCTATGAAGGCGACCCGTGGCTATTTAATGCAGTTGATGAAGCAAACGCGCGATTTGATGAAATCGCAACCGCAAGCATAAAGAAAGTAGGTAAATAATGGCCGAATACAATGATAAGTTTTTAGCCCCGCTCGCTACACCAGAGAGGGAGCTTGCAGCAAAAGAATACATTGAGAGCATAGGAACTATCCCAGAGCCCTGGAAAGCAAGGCTGATCGTTCTAAGAACCTACATCATCATTTGTAATGAGTCTTTAAAAGGCACGCCTGACGATATTTTCAGCGCAAAACTCAAGACTTACCGACAAGAATACGCCGACGCAGTAGAACGAGGACGTGATGCTGCGATTAGGGCGAACACCCCGCAAACAACGATACTTCCTGAGCAAACTTATTCAGTAACGTTCGGGAGAGACTAGATGAGTATCGTATTCGACAATTTACTTATATTAAAAGATAAGTTTTTCGAAATCCCAGCAGTAAAAACTTCAAAAATAGGAATTGAAGCTAATATCACCCCTGAAGATTACCCGATTGTTCGTATCGTCCCATCGATTATAAGACGCACTGATTCAGTAACGAGAGCGACTGAGTTACTAATTTATTTCGGGACACCGATCTATGAAGCAGAAGATGGCCTAGAAGCGATCTATGAAGGGCTGTTGAATTTAGAGCAAGCAATCATTCTCGCGTTACAGGGTAACGGGTTCTTAATTAAATACCTAGACACCATCACTGATGAAGACAGAATCGAGCATTACAAGCTCTTTGCTGTTCGCGCTGAAATGCACACAAAGGATAGCTGTTCGAATAGTGATTTAAGCGCTTAACACATGCCAGTTTTGTTAAAGGTGTCCTTAATTATTATTTTATTATGGACACCCCCTTTATTTGATGCAGAAGCCGTCATTCATGCAGATGGGGACATCTTTTATCATTCAGAAATTAAGACCCTAGAGCTTAGATGCTGCATTGAACCAGTCAGAAAAGTAGATGGGACAATCGCGCGAAATAGATCAGTGATCGAGAGATTCAGAAAGCGTTTCCCTTGTCCTACTGGGGCTAAGCATAACGAATCATGTGAAGGCTGGGCTGTCGATCACGTTATCCCGCTTGCTTGTGGGGGGCGTGACATCGTTTCGAATCTGCAATGGTTGCCAGATGAGATTAAATCAACTGACAACCCGAATGCTAAAGATAGATGGGAGAGGAAAGTTTATTGTAAGTGATCAGGTATCAACGCCAGGGGGAATATTAAAAATATCATCCCAACCATCATCAGAAATTGCCTCACCTTTTTCGATTGCTTCTTTGAGTATTTCTGCAAGTTCAGAATCAGGAATGATGCCATAGTTCCTCATATTAAACGGATGATCTAAATATTTTTCTGAATACTGCGTCATCCATTCATTGATGGTTTTCCCATAGTACGTCGGTTCTTTCATAAGAATTCATCCTTAAAAATTTTAGTAGCGTTAGGCGCGAATCGCTCCATCATTTGTATTAGAAACTGTTCTTGAAGCCCGTAATAGTCGAACATATTCGCGAAAGCTTCTTTTTTCGAAGCACCCATATTTTTTTTGTAATACTTGTCTTCATGACCTGCTCCAGTATTTTTCAAACCTCCTACTTTGTTTAGTGTAATGCTCCCGATAAGGTCGCTCATATTTGATAAATAGCCTTTTTTGTAGCCATCCCTGAATTGATTAGCGTCTGAACTATTAATTAAGAACGAAATAAACATCCGATTAAAATCTAGTTTTTCCCAGGCATGAATAAAATTAAGGTAACGATTTAAGTTTTTCTCGTCTAAAACACCATCATCCTCAGAAGCCGTAAACTTCTTCGCTGATGCCCTGACATTGTTGAAATCAAGACCAGACTCCTTAAATCGATTGATTAAGAATTGCTCTTTTTCTTGATTCGTTAATTTACCGAAATCAGTTTTTATATCTTTGAATTCCTGCTGATTGATAACTAAGGTTTTATAGTGAGAAGCTTTGATCATGGCTTCGGCGTCAGCGTCAGCAGCATCGACGAACGGTTTTTCTAAACTCCAATAGCGAAAAACTGCGTTTTTACTTCTGCCGTAGTGGTAGTCGATTGAATGCCCGTATTCATGACGCCAAATCCCACGATGTCTATCGACATTTAGGTCAGCACTGCCCATCTCGATCACATTGTCCGCTGAATAAAAATACTGCCCCGCTCTCCTAGTTGTTAAAATCTTGTCGGGCTGCTTGGTATCGCGAATGATTTCTTTCATTCGAACAGGCGCATTCGTGAACGATGCCTCGTGCCATTGCCCGGCCAATGTCGCTTTATCCCAGTATTGAGCAGCAGGGGGAGGGGCTGCAGGCAAATCTTTTACGATTTTATTGTCAGCAGTATCAGCAGGTTTAATGATCGGCTGTTCCTCATCATCTAACCCAGCAGCTTTAATTCTATAGAAAGGGGTGATGCGCTTATTGAATACGTCCAATGCGTCTTTGCCTTTCAACACCGCGGTGAGTTTTGCTCGACTGCCCATTACTTTTGAAGCATCTTTAACCGACAATTCTTTTAAGAATGCTCGATCAGCGCCTTTTCTTTCTTTGTACTGCGTACCCAGGGGAATATCGAATCGAGGTACGAGGCTGCATCTACAGAAAGGATGATAAGAAGGCTTGGGAGCAAGATGTTTAGGGTATATTCCCGGCCCTAACCCAAACTTGTTTTGCTTAGAAAATAAATCGCAAATATCGACAATTGCATGACTTGCTGAAAGCGTGACTTGCACGAACTCGACTTCTGTTTCCCGCTGAATGATGTCATTCTCGTTATTCACCCACGCGCGATGTAGTTCAGTCTGAGCAATACGATTTGCAAAGAATCGCCCTCGCTCATAAAAAGCGACTTTGAGCTTATTTTCTAACGCTTTCATTCCTGCGTTATTTTCTATTGCCTCGAGCGCGTCAAGGTAAGCTGCTTTCAGCGCTGGGGTTTTTATCTGATTAACTCTCGCTCTTGAAATCGCTCTCTTGTAGAAGGTGTCCAATTCATTTCTTACAATTGGGTCTGAGACTAAATTTCTAAGATATTTAGGGAGTGAAGTAACCCGTGGGCTTATCTTGAGGGGTTCGTTCGGATTGAACCCGAAGCCCTCGAATAACTGTAGCGCAAGCTTTCTAGCATCTTGAAAGCCGCGCAGATGATCATTAATGACTTTAAGGGAGTTAGTAGAGACTGATCTGATTCCCTCATAAAGATGATTCGATAACTTGATTCCCGATACTTTCAGATTCAGAACTTCTCTCGACCCGATAGAAGCGCCCAGGATTGAAGTAAAAGCAGGGGCTAAAATCTCAGCGTATTCAGCAGGGAAGCTGCGAGTTATTTCGTTGATCGCTTGACGAGGTGATTCACCATTTCGAATTCTGCGAATCAGTTCTTGATAATAGCCGTCAAGCTGATTGGATAAATTCGAGCTTGTAGCATCGAGTATCGCGTCTTTTTGCTGTGGCGACATAAAAACACCCTTCTATGTATTGTATAATTTACATAGCTAGGTACTTTTGTCCTTTTCTCCTAGTTATCGCAGTTGTTAAATAATCCTTAATAACTGAAACGGGCGCGGTCTCTCATCCAGCCGCGCCTAATCTATTTTGATCTGAATCCTTTAAACACTATTCTGGTTGTTCCTCAAAATCACCTCAATTTGAGAGACAAATTAATTTGATCTGAATCTAGTCTACTTTCTTTTTGTTTAAAGCCTTATCAACTAATCGATAAGAAGTTGCCCGAGACAAATTAAAACGTTGGCACATTGAAGTAACGATTTCATTTCTAGGCATACCAGAACAAAGCATCTTTGCTGCGACTTCTGTTCTGTAATATTGAATATCCTGAATACTTTCTCGAATGATTCGAGATTTTTGCAATAACGTTAAAAGCTCAGCCCTAAATTCTGCGTCGCTCATCCTGGTTTGAACTTCTTGAATTAGTTTGTCTGTCATGCTGACGTGTGCACAGTGAGAGAATAATCGATAGGTTTAAATTCAATCATTGGCAGAGAATTGAAAGCAATTGATGTCGCATCAACACCATCATCATGCTCGCCTTCTGGAAATGCTAATAACTCATCGAGATACCATCGCGGTACACGTGAGGGGTCATATCTAACCATAAACTGTTCGAATCTTGTCAAAATAGGCATGAATCGAGTCAGCTTATCTTTATCCGGTCTAACACCACGCACCGGTAGCGCTGTAGTACGGGTTAATTCTTGCACTACAGCAGCTTGATACTGAACTTGCTCAACAGCGATAAGAGAAGCTTTATTTCTCAGTGCAGCAGCGACAATGCGCTGCAATATTTCATTGAATTGCCCACGAAATCGCTCGACTTCTCGAATGTAAACAAACCCAGTAACAGGGTCTCTCGACATTGCTATAATCACTGAAAAGTCTGCTGTCTGCTTCTCAGATATTGCGAGATCGACTGCAATAATGACCGGTAATTCACGATTAGGGACGCCTTCGATTAAGTATTCAGGCTTAACGAGACCTGCCCCGAATGTAACGAATTCCGCTAAATATTCCTGCTTAAAAACAAGCTCAGGCAAATCATTTCGCTTTTTATTTATTTCTTCTGGGTCTATGAAAGGGTTAGCAGTCGTTGGTAACTGATAGCTTTTCCACCCCTCTCTACCCTCTAAGCCACGCTTGAATAGCGTATAGAAATAATTAATCCCTTTCGGGGTACTGATGAACCAAGCATCCCCTTTGAAGTCTGTCAGCGTAGGTTCAATTGCGCGTTCCCAAGCTTCCTCTAAATAGGTTGCATGGGCTGCTTCATCGATAACAATTTTGCGATATTTACGACCGCGCCCTGCTTGCTTATCTTGCAGCGTCCAAAAATCAATGATGCCACCATTCAATAATTGAATCCGCCCCTCATTCTTGTTCGATTTCTTAATGATCGGGGCTAGCGTGTTAGTAATATCAAGCCACACATCTTCTATCAGCTTATAAGTCGCTGTGAAGTATCCGACCGGATAACCATCGACTGCGCCCTGATCACTAAACGAGAGCCACTCAACGGCAAGCGTAGTTTTTCCGAATCGACGCCCACAAGACATAACTTTATAACGATGATCGTCTTCCATGATTGCACGCTGGGACTCATGCAAACTCATTTCAGGGACATCGATAATTACTTTATGCGCTGATTTCATGGAGCGGCCTGATCGGTGACGCACCGTCGCTGTGATGTGGGAACATCCATCGCCTGCTTAAGCCGCTTTGGGTAGGGTTTTGATAATAACATTACTTTAGCTCGCATTTCATCATCGAGCGGGAACAAGTACCGATGTTTACCAGGAACTTGAACAGTTTTGCACTGACTCGGTTTAATCGTTTTTCTGACTTCCCCTTGCTGTATGTTCCATCCTTTCTCGCTGACTTGTCTGCGATGCAGTTTTCTACCTTGATGATAGTAAACAGTGCTGGGGTCTGTTTGCCCTGAATAAATCCAATTCGTTGCTTGATATACCCCGCCATGATGTCCTTCGGCTGGGTCAGCGAAAGAAACAATCAGTCTAAGCAATGGGCTATTTTGTTTGAGAAACTTAATCGCGATTCGAATGATTCTTGAAACAGGGGTGATGTGATTATTTAAAGCGATTCTAGTCAATTCACAGCCTCGATCTTGCTCTAAGCCGTAAGCTTTAAATAGATAGGCAGATGCCCCTCGACTGAATATCACCACCCCGATGAATTTCTCATTCTCCCAAACCCCAATTTTAACGAGCGGAGGGACAGGAACCGACTTGCTGTAATGCCAATGCTTACAAGCATAGTTTGCAGCGTCAGTCGATGCCCAATCTATTTTTAAAATAGGTTTACTTGCTTGAATCGAACTCATGACCGCAATTAGGGCATTCAACAATTTTTGAAGAAATCACATCGAGCTTGCTTTGATCTTCAGCTTCAGCCGGATTGAAATCAGGATAGAGATTATTGATTTCATCTTCACTGAATCCAGTCAATTCGAGATCGTAATCTTCAGCTTTTAAATCATCGAACTCTAACTTTAAAAGCTCTAAATCCCAGTCAGCGAGTTCAGCCATTTTGTTAACGCTGATTCTGAATGCTTTGATTTGAGTCTCACTCATATTTTCAGCTAAAAGTACAGGTACAGAATTCAATCCTAATTTTTTAGCTGCTTTTAAACGTAAGTGACCGTCAACGATCAACCCATCAGACCTAGCAATAATAGGAACTCTGAACCCGAATTCCTTGATTGCTGCTGCGATCTTATCGACTGCGTGATCGTTAATGCGAGGGTTCCTGTCGTACTCGATTAACTTATCGATGCTGATTTGTTTAATTTCTTGCTTGTAGGCCATAGCTTCTCTGAATAGTGATCACAGATTTATTTTCTGGCAGTGATGCCTCATCGATTGACCATGCTTGTCGCTCAATACGATGAATATTTAGTAACGCATCACTTGCGACTTTTGCTGCTTGAATGTCACAAAACGCGAATTTCTTTTGTTCTAAAGTATTAGCTTCCTTGTGTAGTTTTAGACCGGAATATAACCGTTCACGGATACCGTTAACTTCTGTGCGATGTCTCTTGATAACTTCGGCAACCTTTTCAGCCTCAGAATCTATGATCTGAGCGCGTTTCGCTATGGTTACCGGATTAACGATTCCGGTAACTTTCTCATCAGCGCGTTTTTTGATTGCTTTGGTTAATTCGTCAGGGCGAATCCAGTTTTCATTAAAGGCGTGCTTAATAATTGCAGCCTTAGAAACCTTATATTTCTTAGCCATATCATCGTAAGACATGCCTGTCTCGCGATCATGCCTAGCTTTTAACCATTGCTGCTTACTTAGTCTCATAATTTATATTCAAAAAGAAGCACTCCCACACCCACGAAGGGGGGAGTGGGCAGGGAGTGCAAGGGAGAAGGACAGGCTATTAACCCCGGCCTGTTAGCGGTCGTCTGATCTTTCATTCTTCGTTGCCCACTTTTGTGATTTCCCACGTTCCCCCATTTGCTTTCTTCACGATGAAAAAAGGCCAGGGGAACAAATCAGCAGCGACTTTAATTTTTACCATTGCATCATCGAATATGTAGCCACCTTTTACTTCATGCGCTTCTAACTCACCGTTTGACTTCATCACCATGAAATCGACGGTGTAAAACGTGTTATCAGCTAGCTTGAGCTTCACTGCTTCATACTTGAACCAGTCGATTTTCCCGATATGCTGCAATTGCTGCAAATACTGACTGTAAGCGCGCTCAGTTTTATTCATCGAGCCAGTTTTTTTACGTCCTAACGCTTTCAATCTATCGATAGGCGATTTGGGTTTTATAAACGCTGAACTTTTCAATTCACCATCCTTTAATCTTTGCTCGATCTGTTTCTTTAACGAATTCGAATAAGAGGGCATTTTTGTTTTTATTCCTAACTTACTTTTACAAATAAACCATCAGCTAAAAAACCGTCAGCGCGTTCGATAGCGTTCAAAATTTTGTAAACCGTGATGCCCGTTTCTTTCGATAATTTGTTGATGCTGTCATATTTTTTTATTAATTTTTTCTCAGAATTGAGCAAATCTACCGCTACTTTTTCGCCTCTAGGCCTCGGCTTAATCCTGTTGTTTTCGATCAATACGCGCTTGACATATGAACTTGTCACGCCCATGACGGTGGTAATTTGTTCGATAGTAAATTGAGCATCGAAAATCTTTAAAATCTTTGCCACACGGGTAATAGAAGCACAAAGCACTTCTTTCACAAAAACATCCTCGAAAATATGCCCCTCTTTTGAAAGCTCATCCCTAGGTGGATAAACCCCAGCGTGTATTAGCCAGATCTTTTGCAGTAGATCAAGATCACGTGTTTTTTCATTCATATCTCTATGAGTATCAGCGTTCGCGCTTATCATTCCCTTTGTTATCCGCTTCATCATTGATATAATTGATCAACAACCAGAACACAATCAGCGCTATTGCGAAGCACGAGACAAAAATCGCAAAGTTGAATAGACAATCAGGGTCAATCAGTTCGTAAATTTCACGCATTTTCACTCCTTGTCTCTAAAATCGACTTAAACGTCTTTTTTTTAATTTTTACCACCTCTTTTAAGTCGAACTAAGAATTTAATGTTTTAATCAATTCTAGCCATTA
>SSFW01000145.1 GCA_008015595.1 Nitrosomonas sp.
CTCTGATAAAGATATTTATTTATATATTAATTCACCTGGGGGTTCTGTCTCTGCTGGTCTTGCAATTTATGACACGATGCAATTTATTAAACCTAATGTGAGCACACTATGTATTGGTCAGGCGGCAAGTATGGGCGCGCTATTGTTAACTGCTGGCGAGAAGGGTAAACGTTTTTGTTTGCCTAATTCACGGGTAATGATTCACCAGCCGATGGGTGGTTTTCAAGGTCAAGCTTCTGATATCGAGATTCACGCTAAAGAGATTCTATATCTTAAAAGCAAGTTAAATGAGATTATGTCGAAGCATACTGGTCAATCAGTAAAAGTAATTGAGAAAGATACTGATCGTGATAATTTTCTTAGTGCGGATGAAGCTGTAAAATATGGTTTGGTTGATGCAGTATTAACAAGTAGAGTTGTAGGATAGAATGGGGCATTCGGCGTGCTTGATACAACTAATCTAATATCCGTGTAAGACATGGGTAGGTAATTTCTTCTGAGGTGACAGGATGTCTGAAAAAATGAATAGCGATAAGCTACTGTATTGTTCTTTTTGCGGAAAAAGTCAGCACGAAGTAAGGAAGCTAATTGCTGGGCCCTCTGTATTTATTTGCGATGAGTGTATAGATTTATGTAATGACATTATTCGTGAGGAAATGCAAACAACTGAAACGGCCAAATTTGTCAAATCTAACTTGCCAGTACCGAAAGAAATTTGTTCGATTCTTGATCAATATGTAATCGGTCAGGAGTCTGCAAAAAAGATTTTATCTGTTGCTGTATACAATCACTATAAGCGCTTAAGGACGATATCGAAAACTGTAGATGCTGATGATATAGAGCTTGCCAAAAGTAACATATTATTAATTGGACCTACAGGTTCAGGGAAAACATTACTCGCGCAAACACTAGCGCGTTTGTTAGATGTGCCTTTTATCATTGCTGATGCGACAACGCTTACTGAAGCTGGTTATGTTGGTGAAGACGTAGAAAATATTATTCAAAAATTATTGCAGAAATGTAATTATGATGTAGAAAAAGCCCAGCAAGGCATAATATATATTGATGAGATTGATAAGATTTCACGTAAATCTGATAATCCATCGATTACAAGAGATGTTTCAGGTGAAGGTGTTCAGCAAGCATTATTGAAATTAATTGAAGGAACAACTGCGTTAGTGCCTCCTCAAGGCGGGCGTAAGCATCCAAATCAAGAGTTCATTCAAATTGATACTACGAATATTCTTTTTATCTGTGGTGGTGCATTTGATGGTATAGATAAAATTATTCAGGCCCGATCAGAGAAGGGTGGTATTGGCTTTGGTGCAGAAGTGATTAGCCGCAAGAATCAGAAAGAAATCAATGAAGTTCTAAAATCGATTGAACCTGAAGATTTGATTAAATATGGTTTGATACCAGAGTTTGTGGGGCGTTTGCCTGTTGTCGCTACGCTTGATGAGTTGAACGAAGTTGCATTAATTCAGATTTTAACAGAACCTAAAAATGCACTGGTCAAACAATATTGGAAATTATTCAATATGGAAGGTGGTGTTGAGTTAGAGTTTCGTGATCAAGCACTTAAGGCAATAGCTAAAAAAGCATTACTGAGGAAAACAGGTGCGCGTGGCTTGCGGTCTATTCTTGAAGAAACATTGCTCGATATTATGTATGATTTACCTTCTCTAGAGAATGTTCAAAAAGTTGTGATTGATTATGGTTCAGTAAATAGTGATATTAAGCCAATATTAATTTATTCAGATCAATCCAAGTCAGCTAAAAATCCTAAACAAGCATAGTTAAAAAGGCCAGTTCGATCTGGCCTTTAACCATAGGTTTAGTTGTTGTTCTCAGTTTTCTTTCTGAGTTTTAGTATTCCTTTGATAAAAGGAATACAGAGTAATCCTAGCAAGATACCAATAAGCATCATCCCATAGGTTTGCAGATTATCACTCGTGAACTGAGTTATTTGGCGAACCATCTTACTAGACTCTACTTTATCCCCGACCTTAGGTAGATTTTCTGCTTCGTAGGTATCCGTCAAATTATAAGGTGTTAAGCCGGGTATACTTGGAATATCAGTCCCGCCTTTACCCACCACAAGTTGGGCTTTCATTCCTTTTTCCATGTGATGCGAAATGTCACAGTGAACCAGGAAAGTTTCATCTTTTCCAGGTACGATCATGGTTCCTGATACAGTTTTAGGGCCAGTGACTTCCAAATGGAACATACCAAGCTTATAGAGATATTTTGGTAGGCCATGCATCATGAATTGGTGGCGAATATTATCCTCGTTAACAAAATGCCATGTAATTTTAGAACATGGCTTTACTTTCCATTGTTGTTGATCAAAGGCAAATGCTGTGCCAGGAAACTTAGCTGAGTACTTTCTACCAGCCCGTACAGTAATTTCGACTTCCTCTGAAATACTTTGACAACTACTCGGCAGTTTATCAAAATTCTGGCCCATGATCATCGTGCCTTCATGGTCCATAATATGATCATGATCCATATGATGGTGATGGTGATCATCAGCACCACTGACGCTGTGTTCTGGCGAATGAGTGGTATGTTGGCTATGGTCCATAGCATGATCATGTTCGTGACTTATTGCATGATCACTCGAATGCTGATGCTCATTATGATGGCTGTGATCTTGATTTTGATCTGTTGGTTGTTCCTTATGTTGCTCTATACTGTGGTTACTATGATCGTGGTGAGCATGCTCATCATTGATCGTATCTTTTGGCTGTGCTACTGCATAGATGCTAGCAGTCAGAGCTCCAGCAATCAATAAGGATAAAATATTTCTATTCATTATTGATTACTCCCTTTACTTGCATTTATCCGTGAAATTGTTCCGAGCATAACTTGCGTGATAGACTTACGTTTAGAAAAAATCCAGTAAAACATGAGTCCAGATAACAGACCGATGACTCCATAAATCAAAGAAGTCTGGGTTTTGTCTTCTAATCCAGATCCTTCCCCAGGAGATCCTAAACTAGACCATTCATCGAGATCTTGCCATACGGGTAATCTCCTTTCGTAATATTCTTTTGTGAAATATTTGTTCAGGTCAATTCCAAAGTGGCTAACTTTTGGCATGTTGCTTTCGCCCAAATAGGATTTATAGACAATCGAGCTCATACTACCGCCTTCAGCCATGCCATTGGTCGTAATTCCTTTCTCGCGATGATCGTGGATTAACCAATCTCCTTCACCATAGCTGTGCTTACCATCGTTGACTGTTTCCAATTTTAAATCTAGTCGCTGAGCCGGGGCCATATCAAATACATCACGCATAATCTGCGCAACGGGATTATGCTCTACACCATCATAATGAGTAATCGTTGCGTGATGACCATGCGTGTGAATGGCAATTAATTCCCCACCACTATTTAGGAGGCGGAGTTTAATTTTTTGATCGGGTTCAACCACGATTAGGGACTCCCGCAATGTGTACGGAAAGGAGAGGCCATTTAACGTGTAGTAATCCTCAGTTGAATCAGTAATGTCATAGCGCTGATTCATATCGCGCGCAATTAATCTAGGATCGTTGTGCCGCTGGATGATTTGACCTAATTCTTTATCCATCGCATGATAATGTAAATCATATTCTTGATCGTAATGTTCACGAACTGCTACGGATGGATGGCGAACGTGGCCAGCACCGATATTGAGCGTCTGTAACCAGTTATTAGGCTTGTTTTCCTCAATAATAATCATTCCTGCCAGGCCCATCGCCAAATGGGTATGCGTTTGCACGTGGCAATGATAGAACATCGTTCCGGGTTGGCGAGCCTGGAATTGGTAAACACGGCGGTCGCCAGGCATCAATTCGATTTCACTGGTTTGTGGCACGCCATCTTGGCCCCCGTGTTCGTGATGTGCAAACGGGTGATCAACACCATGAAGGTGAATGCTGTGAGGAAAATAGTGCGTATTCTCTAGCACGATCTGAACAATATCACCCACTTCAACCCGAATAACCGGGGAGGGTAAGCGAAGCAAGGGATTAGCGCGTATGCTTTCAAAATTCTCGGTTGACATGCCGCTCATCTTAGGTGAGAACACCCATGCACCCGGTTGTATGCCAGGAGCAATATCGAAGGTTGGTACGATTCCGGGGAAATCGGGTGATTTACCGTTAAGCTCCATGATTTCAAGTCTAATCGTAATCCGGTCAGGATCACCATCGCCATCAATATCATCAGTTTTGATGATAGCATCTGGAGATAAGCCTGTTTTCATCAAAGTATCCATGGATATGTTATTGGTACCTTTAACTGCTGCTGCAATCCATGCAGGATTATCTGGGCTGCAAACGGGTGAAGCTTCGATCTTGACACCTTCAATTTCTTGAGCTTCACGCCATGAGGGTGCAATCACTGGGTCACACATTGGTTCTGATGTTAAAGCTTCTGGGTTTACTTTTACGGTTGCAGGTAATTTTGAAGCACCGTAAGTAACCGAACTTAACATGATGAAAGGGGCTAGCAATGCAATAAAAATATAGGTTGGCATATTACATACTCTAAGTTCAATGATTAACTAAATATAACCCTACATTATACAGTAGATACCCTAGTGTGGTTTTGTTGGTTTTACCAATTGCTAGTAGGGATTTAACCGAGTTAAATTTAATTAAGAACGTAGACAACTTGTCGTTCAATTGAAGTGATTTCTTCAGCTAAACATACCGTGAGTAGCAGCAACTTAGAATTTAGTTTGGAGAAAATCAGAAATCAACTTCATGTACACATTTTTACGATAAAGGCGATCGATTGATGTTAGATCTTGATAAAAAACAATTCAGTAAACATTTCCGCACCATTCTAGAGAAAATAGAACAAATACCACCCTTTCCTGAATCAGCTCGGTTACTTTCAGATCTTCGACAAAATCCTGATGCCAATATCGATCAATTGAGTGAAATTATCGAAAGTGATCCTGGGCTCACTGCTTTTATTCTAAAATATGCACGGATACCCATTTTTGGTTATGGCCACCGAATTCATAGTGTTGATCAAGCTATCAGGCTTGTTCTAGGTTTTAATACTGCAAGTAGCCTTATGATGAGTATTGCATCTTCAAGTTGCTTAAGAATGCAAAAGCATGGGCAGCTAGGATACATCAAAATTTGGTCAAAAACCCTAGAATGTGCCGCTTTGTGCCGAGAGCTTTCTTTAATGATGAGTAATCGATCACAGATTGATAGTGATTTGGCACATTTGTGTGGATTATTCCAGAATTTTGGCTATTTGCTATTTGGTCATTTCTTTCCAAAAGAATATAGCTATTTAAATGATCTCGTTGCTCGTTATCCAGAGCAAAGTTTTCGTACCATTCAACTTCAATTCTTCGGTATCACACATGATACGATTGGAAAATACTTGATGAACGCCTGGAATTTACCAGAAGAAGTGATTGTTGCGATTGCTGAGCAAAATTATCCGGATTACTCAGGAAAACATGCGATCTATGTAAAATTGATTGCAGTGGCAAATCGTTTACTACAGAGTGAGTTACAAAATATTGATGGCTGTGCTTATGTAGAAACGACTTCATTAATTGACGACTTGGGTATTAATGAAAACGAAGCCTTAAAAGCCAAAGAAAATATATTAGGCTGCCAAAATGATTTTGCGATTCTGAGTCAGAGTTTAGCAGCCTAACAGTTATTAATTTTCCTAGTTCGGTTGTGGAGCAGAAGAGGCATTATCAATGTCATCTGCTATTGCTGCTTTCATACTCAGACGCAGGCGTCCTTTATCATCAGCTTCTAGCACTTTAACGCGTACTGATTGTCCTTCTTTAAGGTGAGCAGCAACATCTTCAACGCGCTCATTTGCAATTTGTGAAATGTGCAATAGTCCATCTTTCCCAGGAAGAATACTTACAATTGCGCCAAAGTCGAGTAATTTTAAAACAGTTCCTACATAGATTTTTCCAACTTCAACTTCAGCAGTAATATCTTCAATACGCTTCTTGGCTTGCTCACCACCTTCGCTGCTGACACAAGCAATCATCACTGTTCCATCGTCGGTGATATCAATAGTCGTATTGGTTTCCTCCGTTAATGCGCGAA
>SSFW01000125.1 GCA_008015595.1 Nitrosomonas sp.
AATGTTTTCTGAATTGTTCGAAATACCCGAGATGCATCTATTTCGAGACGATCCAGTATTGCAGACGTTTTACGATGCCATGTGCGAACGTCCTTCTACACGAGAAGTACTAGCGGCCAAAGAATTGGAACTGGAGGTTACGAAGAAAGAACTCTACGGTGGATTTGGTGCGGCCTACCTTGATAAGCATATCGACAGACGAATTCTTGAAGGATTATTCGGACGTGAAGTCTGACTTATACATACTGCGGCTGATCTGACAAATCAGTTATTCACCGGAAGTACGCGAATGGGCGGTACGATTGGTATTTGAACAGCAGAAAGAGCATGAATCGCAATGGTCAGCGATCAAATCGATTGCATCGAAGATTGGCTGTGTGGCAGAAATGTTACATACCTGGGTAAGAAGAGCGAAGACGGATCAGAGAATTCGAGGTGGTATGTCGACATCGGGACCGTGAGCGACTCAAGGAATTGGAATGGGAGAATCATGAATTAAAGCGTGCCAACGAGATATTGCGTAAGGCATCGGCTTATTTTATCCAGGCGGGGCTCGACCGCCGGTCGAGATGATGATGTTATTTGTAAATAAAAACAAAGCGGGATATGGGGTCGAGCCAGTCTGTAGACAAATACAGATTGCCCCGTCGAGCTATTATGAACACAAAAAACGCAAATGAGATCCGGATCGATTACCCAATCGCATTAAGCGCGACATGAAACTGGAACTCGAGAAGAAACTAGAAATACAAGTCATCAAGCGCGGCAAGAAGGGTTGGACAACTATTTCAGATAATTTTCTCATCTGTTATTGTGTGTTCAGTTTGATTAATTAATTCATCTAAAGACGGTAGTTGATCGAGTGATTGGAGGTTTAAGTCATTCAGAAAATTAGAGGTGGTTGCATAGAGTTGCGGTCTTCCAGGAACATTCCGTTGCCCGACAACTTCGATCCAACCACGTGTTTCCAGTGTTTTGAGTATCGCACTGGAAACAGTGACGCCCCTGATTTCTTCGATGTCACCGCGGGTTACCGGTTGACGATAAGCGATGATCGCAAGGGTTTCCAATACAGCCCGTGAATAGCGCGGTGGTTTTTGCGGGTTAAGTTTTTCCAGATAAACATGCATTTCGGGTCGACTTTGGAAGCGCCATCCGCTTGCAACTTCTACCAGTTCAATCCCTTTTTCTTGCCACTGATTGCTTAATTCGTCCAGCATCGTGAGTAATTGTTTACTATTCATGGCGCCATCAAATAGTTTTTTTAACTCAGCAACCGGCAGTGGTTCCTGGGAAGTCAATAACGCTGTTTCCAGAATTCGAATTTCATCCAATTGGTTGGATAACAAGGCAGCTTGAGAAGCAGGTAGAGTCAGGCTAAATTGATCGGACATAGATGGTTCCAAAACTCTCAGCTTGTTCGACCTCAATGAGTAATTCTTTTGCTAATTCAAGGATGGCAAGAAAGTTCGCAATTACTTCGCCTATGGCTGCGCTTGGAGAAAATAAATCGTAAAAAGAAACCGTTCCAGCTTGCTTTAGCTTCCGCAAAATTTCACTCATGCAAGATCGTACGGATATTGCTTCAAACTGCACATGATGGCGCGTATTCAGTTTTGCTCGCTGAAGCAGAGTTAACCATGCCTGTTGTAAATCATCAAGGTTGACTTGGACAAGTTGCTGAATAACTCTTTGATTAATCAAAACTTGCACTTGCATGAAATCACGCTCGAGCTGTGGTAATTCATCCAAGCGAAGGGCTGCTTTTTTCATTTGCTCATATTCTAGCAAACGACGTACAAGCTCGACACGCGGATCTGCTTCTTCTTCAGGGGTATGAATCGGTTTAGGAAGCAACATGCGTGATTTAATCTCGATTAACAATGCAGTCATTAGCAAATATTCTGCTGCTAACTCTAATTGATCGGCTCGCATTGCCTCAACATAGGCCATATATTGTTGGGTTAACTCAGCCATGGGGATATCTAAAATATCCAAGTTATGTTTGCGAATTAAGTAAAGCAGTAAATCAAGCGGGCCTTCAAACGTATCAAGGAAAATTTCTAATGCTTCAGGTGGGATATATAAATCATGCGGTACTTCATGTAACGGCTGACCGCATATTTTTGCAATGGGGTGAGCCTCAACGAGTGAGTTTAGCTCATCCATACCATTGGCTCCTGTGCTAAATCAATTAATTAATGGTTAACGAAAACGATCAAGAATAGCTTAACCCCATGACTTGCCTGACATCACGCATAGTTTCTTCTGCTAGTTTATTGGCTTTCTCACAGCCATCCGCAACGATATTTCTTACTAAGGCTGGATCTTCTTCATACATTTTAGCGCGCTCACAAATTGGGATTTGTTCTGCTAAGATAGCGTCAATAACGGGTTGCTTACATTCTAGGCAACCAATACTCGCATTTTTACACCCTTGTTGAACCCAATTCCTGACTTCATCATTTGAATAAACCGCGTGAAATGACCAAACTGGACATTTCGCGGGATCACCGGGGTCAGTACGGCGGATGCGAGCGGGATCGGTTGGCATGGTACGAATTTTTTTGCGGATACTATCAGCGTCTTCACGTAAACTGATCGTATTATCATACGATTTAGACATTTTTTGCCCGTCCAATCCCGGCATTCGGGATGCTTGGGTCAGTAATGTTTCAGGTTCGGCCAAGATGACTCTTCCTCCCCCTTCTAAATAGCCAAACAATCTTTCTCGATCACCTAAGCTTAAATTTTGTTGTTCATCGAGTAATGATCGCCCTTCTTCTAACGCACTTTCATCGCCTTGTTCTTGATAGCGCGTGCGTAATTCACGGTAAAGCTTGGAGCGTTTTGATCCTAGTTTTTTGATGGCTTGTTCGGCTTTATCTTCAAACCCGGGTTCTTTACCAAAAATATGATTGAAGCGGCGGGAAATTTCGCGCGTAAATTCGAGGTGAGGTGCCTGATCTTCACCAACAGGAACGCGATTGGCGCGATAAATAAGAATATCTGCACTTTGCAGTAAAGGATAGCCTAAAAATAAATACGTACTTAAATCTTTTTCAGTCAGCTTTTCTTGTTGATCTTTATAGGTAGGAACGCGTTCAAGCCAACCTAATGGCGTGATCATGGAAAGCAGTAAATAGAGCTCTGCGTGGGCAGGTACTTTAGATTGAATGAACAATGTGGCTTGCGCTGGGTCAACGCCTGCAGCTAACCAATCGATGATCATTTCCCAAGTATGTTGTTCGATCATTTCGGGTGAATCATAATGCGTGGTTAATGCATGCCAATCTGCCACAAAAAACAAACATTCATATTGTTGTTGTAGCGTTACCCAGTTCTTTAGAACACCATGATAATGCCCCAAATGCAAATGACCCGTAGGGCGCATCCCTGATAAAACACGATCAGCAAACATGATCAATTTCCAAATTAATGTGTGAAAGATTAAAGTTTCTCATTAAATATATAAGCCAAATAGCCATGCAATCGCATACTTCATGAATACGATAAAAGGCCAAACAATGGCTCCCAGTATACCGGTGATTAGCAAAAATAAAAGAATCATGAAGCCGTAGGGTTCAATACGCGAAAACATATATGCTAGTCGGTTTGGAAGTAAGCTAATTGCCATACGGCCACCATCGAGTGGGGGCAGGGGTAATAGATTTAACACCATTAAGATAAGGTTGATATCGATCCCTGCCTTACCCATTAATATCATCGGTTTTGCGTAAAAGTTGTCAGGAAAAGAGAGTGCACCTAATTTTAGAACAACTGCCCAACAGCATGCCATAAAAAGATTTGCAGCAGGTCCGGCTGCAGCAACCCATAGCATATCGCGTTTCGGGTGGTGTAATTGACCAAAATTAACTGGAACTGGTTTGGCCCAACCGAATAAGAAACCTGTTCCCATGGTTAATTTTCCAATGATAAACAAGGTTAGAGGGACAATAATCGTACCCATTGGATCAATATGTTTGATTGGATTTAAACTGATGCGTCCAGCCTGATAAGCAGTCAAATCACCAAAGTGTTTGGCAATATACCCATGAGCCGCTTCGTGGAATGTTATGGCGAAAATGACGGGTAGTGCGTAAATTGCAATCCCTTGGATGATACTGTCAAAATTTTCCATTAGCTGGTCAATCCAAAGGGTTTTAGGCTTCCTTTTCCTTGCCTAATCAGTGCTGGTGTATCGGTTGTTAGATCAATGACCGTCGTCATTTCAATTCCACAGGAATTCGCAGCCAATACTAGTTCGATTTGATGCTCAAGTTGATGTCGAATTTCTTCTGGATCCGTGAGTGGCAGCTCATCTCCTGGCAGAATGAGGGTTGAGCTTAAAATCGGTTCATCAAGTTCCGCGAGTAATGCATGTGCTACAGGGTGATCAGGAATCCGCAATCCAATGGTATTTCGTTTGGGATGCTGTAGACGGCGGGGTACTTCTTTACTCGCCTGAAGAATAAAAGTATAGCTACCGGGGGTATTGGCTTTGAGTAACCGAAATTGACTATTATCGACTTTTGCATAAGTTGCAATTTCAGCTAAATCACGACAAACCAAAGTAAAATGGTGATGTTCATCAACTTGTCGAATGGCGCGGATTCGATTCATTGCATCTTTATTTCCAATCTGACAGCCAAGTGCATAACATGAATCAGTGGGGTAGACGATAATACCGCCTTCACGAAGTATTGCGACTGCTTGCTTTAATAATCTTGATTGCGGATTTTGTGGGTGAATTGTAAAAAATTGTGCCATTTTGTTAGTGGATCAACTCAATTACTATAATGATGACTAAAGAAAAACTAAATTTCCCAATTTTGCCATATGGGTGTGCAGTTAGCAGGAAGGGGAGGGATTTGCCCCAAATCGAAGTAACTTTCACCGGGTCCATGAAAATCCGACCCACAGGAAGCGAATAAATTTAAGCGATTGCTATATCGAGCAAACAACTCGATTTGCTCGGGTGAATGACTCGGGGAAACGATTTCAATACCCAGTCCCCCTAGCGCTTGGAATTCATTCAGCAAAGATTCCAATAACCGTTTGTTTAATTGATAACGGCCAGGGTGTGCAATGACTGCTTGACCACCGCTGCTATTGATCCAATTAACCGCATCGCTTAATGAGGCCCATTGATGAGAAACATAACCGGGCTTTCCTTTGACGAGATATTTTTTAAAGACACTCCTAACATCTTTTGCATGGCCTTTTTCAACTAAAAAGCGCGCAAAATGGGTTCGTCCGATTAATTTACCTTTACTTGCATAAGTTTGAGCACCTTCAAAGCTCCCATGGATACCGAATTTATCTAATTGCTTTGCAATATTTTGAGCGCGACCGATCCGGCCTTCCCGGATTGCACTTAAACCATTAACCAATGGAGAAGATTGTGGGTCAACTCCTAACCCAAGGATGTGGAGTGTTTTATTTTGCCAAGTGACAGAAATTTCAACGCCAGCAATAAATGTGATATTTTTCTCGCGTGCAGCCATGCTCGCTTCTTCTATCCCTGCAACATCATCGTGATCGGTTAGTGCTAACACCTGGATATTTCGGGATACTGCGTGCTCAATAATTTGAGTCGGGGTGAATAATCCATCTGAAATCGTTGAATGGCAATGCAAGTCAATTTTTAGCATTAAAACAGTTGTTACAATTTAGTGAGTGCATCATAGCAAATAAATATTTCATGAAAAATCAGAAAGCTCAATCGTTGCTTAGCACATAATAAATATCATTTTAACTGAAGAGCGTATTTATGAATCAATCTTTGTCTATTTGGAATCATTTAGCGGCTGCGCCTCATCGCGGCCTTTTCCTTGTGGGTGCGGTGCAAGGTGTCTTTACACTCCTATGGTGGTTATTGGTACTTTTGGGGCGATACGGTTTTTTGCAGATTTCTACAGAATGGGCTATTGCTCCGAGCTGGGCACATGCTTATCTAATGGTTTATGGATTTTTTCCTTTTTTTATCTTTGGTTTTTTATTTACAACCTTTCCTAATTGGATGAATGGGGAAAAAATCAAACCCAGTCAGTATTTAGCAACTTGTATTTTTCTGTTGATTGGGGTGATTTTATTTTATTCTGGATTGTTTTTGGGAATATCGTTCGTTTTAATCGGTATAGGCGCTATGTTGATTGGGTGGGGGGTGGCTATTGTTGCATTACTAACAGTGCTGTTCCAAACAAAAGCGCAAGATAAACGTCACGCAAGCGTGGCAAGTATTGCATTTATCTTTGGATGGCTAGGGATAGCATCGTATTTTCTCTGGCTTTTAACAAATGACGTTATATACCTCAATTTTGCACGGCAAGCTGGAATTTGGTTTTTCTTACTACCGATACTATTAGTCGTTTCACACCGAATGATTCCTTTCTTCTCGAGTAGAGTGCTAGAAAATTATGTGATGGTCAGGCCTTATTGGATTTTATGGGTAATGCTTGCATGTTCCTCAGGGCATGGTTTGCTACTGTTATTTAATCAACCCGAATTAACCTGGGTAGTTGATTTCGTTTTGGCCAGTTGTGCCTTCTATCTGTCGATTGTTTGGGGATTTAAGCGTAGTTTTAGCGTTAGCTTGTTAGCGGTATTGCATATTTCGTTTGCTTGGCTAAGTATTGCAATGTTTTTATTTGCACTACAAAGTTTGATGTTTTGGTTTGATAACGAACGGGTGATGTTATTGGGTTTGGCACCCATTCATGCCTTAGTGATCGGGTATTTTTCGAGTATGGTTCTCGGAATGGCTTCAAGAGTAACATTAGGTCACTCAGGTCGACCCCTTGTATTAGATTCGTTCACTTGGTTGCTTTTTCTTGGGTTTCAGTGGGCAACTTTTTCTAGAATATTACCAGATATGATCCCTAATTTATCTGAACAGCATTCATATTGGTATTTAGTCGCAGGGAGTATTTGGTTAGTTTGTTTTACTGTCTGGGCCTTTCGTTTTGCTCCTATTTATTGGAGAGCTCGAAGTGATGGTAAACCCGGTTAATCGTGAAGTTAAATTAATTAATCGTGTGTGAAATTGTATAGCTTACCTATATTGTGTTTAGGGTTAACATGTTACAATACCCTAGTTACGGTGTAAGATTAATTTGAATAAGAAATAAGATAAAAGTTCTTAAATTAATTCGTAATATATAAATAGTCTATAAAATCAGAAGAATAAATTGGTTGTTTTGGGTAAAGGTAGCTATAAATTAATTCTTAAAATTTGGTTGATGGTAGAGGTGAAATGAATAGTCGACGACGATTTTTGGTAGTGACGACATCTTTAGCAGGTGGTGCCGCATGTGCAGGGATTGCTACACCGTTTTTGCTGAGTATGATGCCGAGTGAACGTGCCAAGGCCGCTGGAGCTCCAGTAGAAGTTGATATAAGTAAACTTGAACCTGGTATGCTGTTAATGGTTGAATGGCGTGGAAGAGTAGTATGGATTCTCAGACGGACTGAGGAAATGTTGGGAACATTGAAAAAGTTAGAAGATCAATTGGCTGATCCTGCTTCAGACAAAGATCAACAACCAACGTATGCTAAAAATGAAACACGGTCTATAAAACCTGAGATATTGGTAGTTGAAGGTGTTTGTACTCACTTAGGTTGCTCTCCCGTATTTAGGAAAGATATAGCGCCTGCGGATCTAGGGGCTGATTGGTTGGGTGGGTTCTTTTGCCCTTGCCATGGTTCTAAATTTGATTTGGCTGGTCGTGTCTATAAAAGCGTTCCAGCACCAACTAATTTAGCTGTGCCACCGCATACTTATTTAAGTGATAATCAGCTTATTATCGGCTCTGAAAGTAAGGAATCTGTATAAATGAGTAAACAACAAAATTCTGTCATTCAGTGGTTTGACGATCGTTTTCCGTTGCTTTCCACATGGAGAGCGCACCTATCCGAATATTATGCTCCCAAGAATTTTAATTTTTGGTATTACTTTGGTTCATTAGCGGTATTAGTGCTTGTCAATCAACTCATTACAGGTATTTTCTTGACGATGAGTTACAAACCTGATGCAAGCATGGCATTTGCTTCTGTTGAATACATTATGAGAGATGTTGATTATGGTTGGTTGATTCGCTATATGCATTCAACTGGCGCATCAATGTTTTTTGTAGTTGTATACTTGCATATGTTCCGAGGCATGATGTATGGCTCTTATCGCAAACCGAGAGAACTCTTATGGTTAATCGGGATGTTTATTTTCTTTATATTAATGAGCTTGGCCTTCACGGGTTATATTCTACCTTGGGGACAGATGTCGTACTGGGGTGCACAAGTGATTGTGAGCATGTTTGGCGCTATTCCCTACATTGGTGATACGCTCTCACAAATGATCCTGGGTGACTTTACTCTCTCAGATGCTGCGCTAAATCGTTTCTTTGCTTATCATGTAGTGACATTGCCATTGCTATTGCTTGTGCTGGTTTTTGTGCATATTGTTGCTTTGCATGAAGTAGGATCGAATAATCCTGATGGAATTGAAATTAAATCAAATCTTGATTCTAAAACAGGTACCCCTGTCGATGGAATTCCATTTCATCCTTACTACTCAGTTAAAGATATTTTTGGAGTCGTAGCATTTCTAATCGTTTTCTGTGGCATTATCTTTTTTGCCCCTGAATTTGGCGGGTATTTCCTGGAATACAATAATTTTATCCCAGCCAATACACTACAAACACCCGATCATATCGCACCTGTTTGGTATTTCACGCCTTACTACTCGATGTTAAGGGCAGTAACGGTTAATTTCTTAGGAATTGATGCTAAATTATGGGGTGTTATCTTGATGGCGATGGCTGTGGTTATTTTCTGCTTCCTGCCATGGCTTGATCGTAGTCCTGTCAAATCGATTCGTTACAAAGGTCCTTATTTCAAATTTGCTTTAACGCTTTTTGTAATTAGTTTCTTTGTATTAGGTTGGTTAGGTACCAAAGCGCCAACCCCATTGTATACCCTGTTAGCGCAAATTTTTACGGTTATTTATTTTGCTTTCTTCCTTCTAATGCCGTGGTATAGCAAAATAGATAAAACTAAACCAGAACCTAAAAGAGTGACAAAATGACATTAATACGATCGTTTCTTATTATCTTTTTATTTTTTCCAATCGGAATTAATGCTGCTGGTGTAGAAGTACAGCTTGATAAAGCGCCTATTGATACACGTGATAATGATTCAATAAAACGAGGTGCACAATCGTTTGTTCATTATTGCCTAACTTGTCATGGTGCAAGTTTTATGCGGTATAACCGCCATCAAGACGTTGGGTTTACCAATCAGGAGCTGCTTGACAATATCATTCAAACGGGTCAGAAAGTGGGTGATCTAATGGTCAGCGCGATGAAAAAGAATGAAGCTGAAGGTTGGTTTGGAGTAGCGCCACCTGATTTATCAGTAATTGCACGGTCAAGAGGTGCAGACTGGCTATATACCTATTTAAGATCTTTCTATCGCGATGAAACAACGGCGACAGGGTGGAATAATTTGATATTTGATAAAGTTGCGATGCCCCATGTTTTCTATGAATTACAGGGACAACAAATACTCAAAGTCAAATCACTCGGTGATGGTAAAGAGTCCAAGACTCTTGAACTGGCTGTGCCTGGTTCTATTCCAAAAGCTGAGTACGATAAATTTGTAGCTGACCTGGTCAACTATATGGTTTATCTTGGAGAACCACATGCTGCACATCGTGTCGATTTAGGAATCAAGGTGATGTTATTCTTGTTTGCGATGCTTGGACTGACCTATTTACTGTATAAAGAGTATTGGAGAGATATACATTAAGAATCGAATAGCGTTAACAATTTGTACTCGTATCTCTTTTAATAGCCCTATAGTATAAGATTGCTGAAAAGTTATGATGACACTCTACTCAACGGCAACGTGTCCTTTTAGTCATCGTTGTAGAATAGTTTTACATGAGAAAGATATGGATTTTCAGATCCATGATGTTGATCCCAACAATAAACCTGAAGATCTTGCAGTAATAAGCCCTTATGGACAAGTTCCCGTGTTAGTTGAACGGGATCTTGTCCTTTATGAATCGAATATTATCAACGAGTATATTGATGATCGCTTTCCTCATCCGCAGTTAATGCCTGCTGAACCTGTTATGAGAGCAAGAGCGAGATTACTGTTACATCGTTTCGAGCAAGAGTTATTTTGTCATATCGAAGTTGCTGAACAGAATGATCATAAATTAACTGATTCGGCTCGAAAGATCATTGCAGAAAACTTGACGATGATAGCTTCTCTTTTCGATAAGCAAAAGTATATGCTGGGCGACGAATATTCGATGCTGGACGTTGCAATAGCACCCTTATTGTGGCGACTAGATTATTACGGTATTCGTTTACCCAAACAAGCTGCACCTTTGCTTAAATATTCAGAGCGCTTATTTAGTAGACCTCTGTTTATCGATGCATTAACGCCATCAGAAAAAATGATGCGCAAATAGCGTTAATATTGTTGTGTTTTTGCTAGCTAGGCGTGCTCATGAATTTGGCGTTAATTTTCATTGCAACTGCGCTAATCGCGATAAAGGCGACTCCACAAATAATAAGCACGATTGGCCAACCTAGTACATCATTAAAGTGTATGTAAGTATAATGGCTAATATAACTCAGCATAGCTAAAGTACCTACCAGCAATAACGTTCTGTTTTGAGCTGCAATACTCACGTAGATGATTATTGCAGCCAAACCTAAAAATAGTACTTCATAGGTTTGGTTCTTAAGAAAATCAAAAGCTGAAATCAACAAACTGATCGAACCGAAAAAATACCAGAATGACGATATGGCTCGATGAGGTGAATGGCCAAGCGCCCACGATATAAACATCAGTGATAATCCAATCATAAAGCTAATTACATTTCCATCTACTTCTAACAACTCTAGTGTTGTGATGATAAACATGCTTCCAAAAAGAATCGTCGTAAACGCAAGCGTTGTTCTTCCTTTCTGCAAAAATATAAAACCTTGCTGAATAAACATGACGACGGACATGAATAAAACCCCATAAAGAGGATCATCTCCACGTGAAAACTCATCAAGCAATACAAAAATTCCAGTGGGTTGAAGTAAAGCTGCAATTAGCAATAGGGGTGTAGCAGTTCGATCATATTTTGGATTATCCATAACTGCAACAGCGATTAGGAATAACATAAAACCGATACCCAGTGTCGCTGTAATTCGTTCGACTGATCCTAGTTGCTCCCATCGCATCCCAATAAAGATGCAAATTCCTGAAAATACGAGAATACTTCCAATATAACCAAAGATTCTAGAAAGAGCCCCTGTCGTTCTCTGTTTCGTGATGTTTTTCGTATCAGTTAAAGCAGCGATAACTTCTTTATTTGATAATTGATGATTTCTTACGATATCGATAATCGCTTGTAGCGCTTCTTGCTTGCTAGGCATAGATATACTCATTGATTTGATTGAATAATCCAACCGATGAAACTAAGGTTGCCATAAGAAAATTCACTTCCATAATCAGAAATTGGAAAGCTTTTTCCCCCAGCTTTTTTTACTCGATGAAAGTATTTTCCGGTATTACTGCCAAATAGCTCGCCTAATAGTCCTCGTGAACGATAACTTGCCGGCTCTAATTCATAACCATCGGGAGATTTGCTGTTAGTATCGATCACATGCGCTGAAAATTCTTTCACTAAAATTTCATTTTGTAAATTGACCAAATGATCCGGAAGGCTATAGTGAATTTTGCGAGTACTTCCCTTCTGCCCATTGTAAATGAACAACTCTCGAACATTTGCACCTTCATGCTCTTTTTTATTCATTAATTTCATATAAAGTTTCTGATCTTTAACAACAAAATCAACATGAAAAGGTGAATAATTATCATAGCGCATGACGCTAAATACCAATTCATAGCTTGGCGGCTCATCACTGTATTGTTGTGGAAGGTATCTTGCAAAAAAGAAACCAATCACTAAAACAACCGGTAACCCTAATCCGATGATTAAAGCAAAGTTTTCCTTTAGAAAATTTTGTTTCATTAGAATCCTTTAATGCAAAAATTTAAGCTTACTATGCTAGAAAACAATTGAAAGTAAAAAAATGGAGCTTATTTTGTATTAAATCAATTTAAAACATTACAGTAAGGAAACTAACCTGAACTGATAAATAATTTTATGAAGTTTTATTGATTTTCAAGAATCATAATTTAGCTAACCGTATTGATCAGCATTAGCCTCTACTCTTTTAGGTTTTGAGGAATCTTTAATCTGGAATGTTTAGAATCGGTTTTGCTGTATTGAATTACCATATTAAAGAGAGTACGGTAACAATTGATAGAAAAATTTATTGAAATAAAACTACGATGCTTCACCACATTCAAATACCAATCGATGGAATGACTTGCGCTGCCTGTGCAGCGCGACTCGAAAAAAATTTAAATAAGTTACAAGGAGTCAATGCATCCGTTAATTTTGCTAATGAAAAAGCAAACATCGATTACGAGGAGTCGTTGACGCAACCCCAAGCGATTATTCAGTCAATTAAAGATTCAGGTTTCAATGTTTTACCGCAAACGTTACAGCTTAAGATAGATGGTATGACATGTGCCGCATGCAGTGGGCGTGTTGAATCTGCCTTAAATAAGTTACCGGGTGTAACGGCCAATGTGAATCAAGCAACGGAAGTGGCCTATATAACTTATACGCCGGATATTGTTTCACTGGAAAATCTGATCGAAGCAGTTACTGATAGTGGTTATCACGCAGATAAATTGAATCAAGCCAATCGTGATAAAGAAAATTCGCAAAAGCAAACTATTTACCAGAGTGACCTTCGCTTATTTTGGTTTTCAGCAATTTTAACGATACCGCTGATGTTGCAAATGTTGACAATGTTTTCTGATGATCATAGTGAATGGTTACCGCGATGGCTGCAGTGGCTTCTTGCAACCCCAGTCCAGTTCTGGATTGGTTTCCGTTTTTATAAAGGGGCTTGGTATGCTCTAAAAGGGGGGGCTGCTAACATGGATGTCCTCATCGCACTGGGTACCAGCATGGCCTACCTATTTAGCACGGTAGTTACATTCTACGGATTGGAACAACATGTTTACTTTGAAGCCAGTGCAGCAATTATTACCCTCGTATTACTCGGAAAATTGATGGAGTCCCGTGCTAAAAATAAGACTTCTACCGCAATTGAAGAATTGATTAGATTACAACCAACAATAGCACATGTGCAAAAAGAAAATGGTGAAATACTAGATTTGGATATCAACAACCTAAGTGTGAATGATATCTTTATTGTCCGTCCTGGGGAAAGTTTACCTGTCGATGGCATTGTGATTGAAGGAGATTCCGCAATCAATGAAGCGATGCTTACCGGTGAAAGTTTGCCGGTGACAAAACGGGTAGGTGATAACGTTTATGCTGCTACGATTAATCAGCAAGGATTATTGAAGTGCCGCGCCACTGGTGTTGGATCAGAGACACAGCTCGCCGAGATTATTCGTTTAATTGAACGCGCACAGGGGTCAAAAGCCCCCATCCAAAGAATCGCTGACAAAATTGCCGGAATCTTTGTACCGATTGTGATGGGGATCAGTTTATTAACGTTATCGCTAACCTGGTGGTTAGAAGGTGAATTTGTCTTAGCACTTATTAATGCTGTTTCAGTATTAGTGATTGCCTGTCCCTGTGCATTAGGTTTAGCGACGCCAACAGCGATTATGGTGGGAACGGGTCGCAGCGCGCAGATGGGTGTATTGGTAAAAAATGCAGCCGCCCTTGAGCATGCTGAGAAGATTCAAGTGCTTGTCGTTGATAAAACTGGGACCCTAACGATGGGTAAACCTGTGGTAACCAATATTATTCCGATTGGAAAGACTGATCAAACGACGTTATTGCAGATTGCAACGCTTATCGAGCAGAATTCTGAACATCCACTCGCTAAAGCGATCCTTGATCGAGCTATCGGCGTCAATAAACTGGAACAGAAAATCACAAATTTTCAGGCAATAACCGGTCGCGGGGTAAAGGCTGAAATTGATGGCATCGCATATATTCTCGGCTCACCCAAATTCTTGGAAGAATATGGTGTTGAGAATGATCATATAGAAATAAAGAAATTACAATTGGAAGGTAAAACGCTTGTCGGTGTCGCCATTCAGCATGATCACCGCTACCAAAGCTTAGGTTATTTCGCAATCGCTGATCAATTGCGAGAAACTTCAAAGCAAGCCATTCAACGCATACAAGCAATGGGTATCGAAGTGATCATGCTAACGGGTGATAATGCTGCTACAGCGACGACCATAGCGAAACAAGCTGGGATCATGCAGTATAGTGCTGAAGTGTTGCCGCAAGATAAAGCTGCAGTGGTTAGCGAGATAAAATCCCAAGGAAAATATACCGGGATGATTGGGGATGGCATTAATGATGCACCCGCTTTAGCGGCAGCCGATGTCAGCTTTGCGATTGCCGCAGGATCAGATGTTGCAATTGAAGCTGCAGATATTACACGCATGCGTAATGATTTAATGAGTGTCGCCGATGCAATTGCACTTTCGCGCGCTACTTTAAGAAAAATTAGTCCAAATCTCTTTCTTGCTTTTATCTATAAGGTGCTCGGTATTCCATTAGCTGCGGTAGGTATGCTCAATCCTGTTATTGCAGGTGCTGCCATGGCGATGAGCTCTGTGT
>SSFW01000067.1 GCA_008015595.1 Nitrosomonas sp.
CAATCATCGCAAATTAAAGAAAAAGAATTATGAGTGACACTTCCAATCAGGTCGACGTCATTCATCCGAACCGTGTAACTAACGATTCAGAGCGAGTGAGTACACGTGTTGGCATATTGGTTAGGTGTTACCCTAAACTTTCTGAAACATTTATTTTGGGAGAAATTTTAGGACTAGAAAAAGAAAATATCCCACTCCATATTTTTTCGTTATTTCCACCAAGCGATCAGCTAGTTAATCCTGCTGTCAATTTTGTCAAAGCATCGGTAACGACACTGGCAAATGGTGATAGTGCAATGTCAATGCGTATCATCAAAAAACATTTGCAATTTTTTGTATCTCATCCTAAAGCTTATCTATCAATGCTGGCACGTATTTTATTCAGCAATGAATATGGGAAGATCAAAGATTTTTGGTTTGCAGGGAAACTGGCTACTGAGCTGATCAGTCAAAAAATTACACATCTTCACGTACATTTTATTTCTACACCCGCCGCGATTGGGCGGATCGCAAGCGACCTTTGCAACATTACTTATAGTATTTCGGCGCACGCCAAAGATATTTATTTGTCTCGTGCTGATGAGTTAGCAAAGAAATTGCATACTGCCGCTTTTACGGTCACATGTACTCAATATAACTGGGTCTATCTTAGATCAAAAACGAATTATCCAGAAAAAATTCATTGCATGTACCATGGTATAAATCTAGCGCCTTTTAATCAGGTACTTGCAGCGAGTAATGATCAGCCTACAGATTTACCGCTTATATTGAGTGTAGGACGTTTACGTGAGAAAAAAGGATTTTCCACATTAATCGCTGCTTGCAAAAAATTAAGCGACTTGGGTCAGCCTTTTGAATGCATTATTGCTGGTTATGGCCCTGAACAAGATAGGTTGCAGCTACAAATCGATACGCTTTCACTCCAAAACCAGGTGAAATTAGTCGGGAAAAAATCACATCCAGAGATTATTCAGTTATACAGTCGGGCAAGGGTATTTACATTACCATGCCGTGTGGCATCAGATGGCGATCGTGATGGAATTCCCAATGTTATGTTAGAAGCAATGGCAATGGGTCTACCCGTGGTTTCAACGATAGTTTCTGGTATCCCAGAAGTGATTACGCACGGAGAAAATGGCTTATTGCTTGAGCCGGATGATGTTGCTGGGTTAGCTGCCGCACTATTGAAGCTAATACGGGATCCAGTCGCGTGTAAGGCGTTTGGAATGAAAGGAAGGGCGCTGATCGAACAGAAGTTTTCTACAAGTAGAAATCTGGAGATACTGATTGGTTTGTTGAAGCAAGCTGATCAAACGCTACAAAAAAGCAGTAATAAGGTGAATGCCAATGCCACAAACTAATCAAGCTCAAATAGCCTATATATTGAAGGGATTCCCTAGGCTTACTGAAACCTTTATTTCGAACGAAATATACTTGCTAGAGCAATTAGGCACAAAACTTGTCTTGTTTTCTATCAAACCGGGGGAGTTAAACAAGCAACATGAGGTCATCCAGAAGATTCAGTCTCCTTTGACTTATTTACCCACAGTCACATCATTATCCGGTAGTTATTTGTTGATCTGGGTACTTAGAAATATAAGACCTTATTTAAAGCACCATGCAAACATGGTATGGATGAGTCCAGGCCGTTACTTTGCTACTTTTCGGAAAGCTTGTGCTTTAGCATGGCAGCACCGGAATGGTTTCTTACGCTTACGCAAAGTATTTATTAAAGAATTTATCCAAGCTGGTTTTATCGCCAATCAAATTCAAAGTCGTCCTAATATTTTGTTGTTGCATGCGCATTTCTGTCATGGCGCAACGACAGTGGCTTGGTTTGTAAGCCAAATGACGGGACTACCTTTTAGCTTTACTGCCCATGCTAAGGATATTTATCAGAAGCAGCTCAATCCCGGGCGACTCTTAGAACAAAAATTAGCAGCCGCTCAATTTGTCACGACATGCACAAAAACCAATCATGACTATTTGACGGCACTGCATGATGAGAATTGCCCTATTCATGCTGTGTACCATGGGATCAATACCAAAAAATTTATTCCACGAACTAATTACCAATTAAGTGTGGGGCAGCCGCTAATTTTAGCTGTAGGGCGTCATGTAGAGAAAAAAGGATTTGTCTATTTAATCGAGGCGTGCGCGAAACTTCATCTGGCAAATATTGATTTTCAATGTTTGATTATCGGGGAGTCCGGTGATCAAACAGACGTGATCAAAACGACAATTCAGAATAAAAAACTAGAATCCCAAGTCGTGCTCAGAAACGCAGTGACTCAAGAAGAACTCCGGGAGCTTTATCAGCAAGCAACGATATTTGCGTTGCCCTGCGTCATTACTAAAGATGGGGATCGAGACGGAATCCCTAATGTGATGGCGGAAGCCATGGCCACTGGACTGCCAATCGTTTCTACCCCTATATCAGGTATTCCAGAGCTAGTGGAAAACCAAGTCAACGGTTTACTCGTTCCGCCTAGGGATGTGGAAGGACTAGCCGACGCACTGAAATTGCTGTTAGCTGATGAAATGCTGCGGCATAAGCTAGGAAAAGCGGCACGGCAAACGATTTGTGAGCAGTTTGACGCGACTGTAACCATTCGCTCGTTGCAGCAACTATTTCAACAAGCGCTAACTCATTCAAAACAGCATAAGCCGGATAATGAATAGCTCCAGTAAACCTACCTTGATCTGGGATACTTCCTATGATGCACTGAGTCCCACACAGCGTTTAAATTATTTTAGTGAAAGGCAGCATATCCATTTTTTTCCTGTGCTGGATAGAGAAATGACCGAGAAGGCCTTTGTTGATGATGTTCTAGACAATCGCTTCAATTTTAATGGAGAGGTCTTTTTATTGACCGATCCAATAGACTGGCTGTGTAACCCAAGTCCAGATATAGAATGGCATATTCTATTACATAAGTTTTATTATGCGCCAGGGCTTGGTAAAGCATGGGTTGAGACCCAAGACAGAAGATATTTAGAAAAATGGGTTGAACTAATAACAAGTTGGATGGAGCAGACTCCAATTGATTTTATTGCTCCTGATGTAACAGGTCGTCGCATTCAAAACTGGATCTACAGTTGGTACTATTTTGTTGCTTCAAATCGGACTGAGCGGATTGATCCACAGTTTCATGACCGGTTTCTTGATTCAATCCAAAAACAGGTCAACTACTTGTGCACTCATCTCGCTCCAGCCCGAAATCACCGAACTATTGCGCTATATTCAATTTTTCTTGCTTCGATTGTTTTCCCTGAAACTACTGATGCAAAGCATTGGCAAGATTTTTCGCTGCGAGAAATATATCAAAATGTGTTGCAAGACTTATTACCTGATGGTGTGCAATGTGAATTGTCGACAGATTATCATCACTTGGTGTTGAAAAACTATCTAGCCATTCGACTGCTGGCAAAACTAAATCAAATTACTATCCAACCAGAGTTTGACGAGCGCTTGAATCGTGCTTTGGATTTTGCGATGTTTGCACATAAACCCGATGGGGAGGTTCCTTCTTTTAGTGATGGCGATGTTAGAAGTTTTGAGGATTGCTTGCTCCAAGGCGCATCGTTGTATCAGAGGGAAGATTTATTATTTGTTGGTACTCGGGGACGGCAAGGGATAGCGCCTTCTCAACGGAATGCTGGTTTTGATGTCAGTGGGTACTATATTCTTAGGAGTGGGTGGGGTCAGGAAAATACTTCCTATCAGGATGAGCGTTACTTAATGATAGATTGCGGTCCCCTTGGGGAAGGCAATCATGGGCACTTTGATGCATTAAGTTTCGAAGCAGCAGCTTTTGGTCACTCACTGATCGTTGATCCCGCACGATATACCTATCACGAGGCAAAAGAGGTTAATTGGCGGGTAAAATTTCGTAGCACAGAGTCGCACAACACGGTGCTAGTCGATGGCAAGAATCAGACCCGATATCTTGCGGGTTTGAAGCGATACAAGATAAAAGGTCCGCAACCAGTTACCCAACTGCATGCATTTCAAACTCAGCGTCGTGTTGATTATTTTCATGGTTCGACACAAAGTTTTGAATACGATGCACTTCATCATCGACAAATTGCATTTATTCAAGGTGCGTACTGGATTATTGTTGATAGCTTGTACAGCGCATCTTGGCACGAATATGAACAACTCTTTCACTTATCCACGCATGCATTCCAGTCTGTTCAAACCATTCAAGATGAGAATTGCTGTCAAGTCATTACACCTAATTTGGTGATTGCTACACCAGCAAACCAGAATCATCAATTAATTGTAGAAACAGGATATGTTTCTAAGCGTTATGGCGAGAAAAAAGAAGCGCCTGTTCTAAGATTCAGAAAGCGCGCAAAAAATACGCGGTTTGTATCGGTGTTATATCCCTTTAAAGACGGTAATCCGGATATTTATGTTTCCATCGTTGAAATGAATGCAGGTAATCACTTTGAAGTGAATTGCCTGGTTTATCAAAAAAGTGGGCTTGGTTTTGCTGATAGTTGTCAATTCCCTAAACCAGAATTGGTTACTGGAGAGAATTTTAGCTGGGATAGAAAGCGCATACACTCAGGAGACTGGATTTGATTATGGCAATGGTTGGACATGAGAATAAAGAACTACCTGCTTCTGATTATTATGATGCTTGTCTTCTGCACATGGCCTCATTGCTTGATGCCGAGTTAATGGCCGATGTGTTGAAAGCGCAATTGTTTCCATTTCAACCAGAAACATTTGTGGTTGTCTCATGTAAGCTCGTTCGCGTTAAGTATAAACCGCTTAAAAATTGTCTTGCGGTTTATGATTTTACTGTTGAGCATATATTGACTGGGGAGAAACGACATTTCTACATCACCTGCAGAACCTACGAGTTCCAAGGGTCTAGGCGACGTTTTGATAGAGCGGTAAGGCAGCATGATAGAAACCCATCTGATTTTCCAGCAATATTTCATGTCCCTGAACTAGAAATCATTGGTTGGGTTTTCCCCTGCGAATCGAAACTATTGAGCTTGCCATTTATAAGTCATGCACATTACCTGAAGCACGTAGTGTTACCGCGACTGATTGAGTCCCTGTGCGGTAAAGATTGGCAGATCGTTAAATTTTCAAGTACGGTAATGCACTATGTGCCAGAGCATACCTGCACCATTCGTGTTGAGCTATCGTTGACTAGGCAAGGCCAGAAGCTTACTAAAACAGTATTTGGTAAATGTTACTACAACGAGGCAGGGGAGCAAACTTTCAGTATCATGAGAAAGCTACACGAATCTTCCCTCAACGGAATCACGCCACTTCGCTTCCCCGCACCACTATTTTATGATGCAGAGTTGAAGCTACTTTGGCAAGAAGGTTTAAGTGGCCAGACCCTTCGCGATGCAACGGCTGGTGTAGAGTCACGCCGGGAGTTATTGCCACAAGCGGCAAGGGCAATCGCATTATTTCATCGCATTCCAGTAGATCATCAGCTTTCGGTGGTCAAGATTACTGACATGCTTACAACGTTGGCTAATCGTATGGAAGTTTTGAGTCATGTAACGCCACTCGATAGACGCAAACTAAACCAGGTTATTTTATCGTTACACCGCACAGTACCTATACTGCCGCCTACTGAGATTGTTACTTTGCATGGGGATGTGCATCCACAGAATTTATTTCTTCAGAACCAATCGGTTGCTTTTATTGATCTCGATAGCGTTGTTGCTGGACCAGCTTACCATGACGTTGCAAGCTGGCTTTGTGGGATGCTTTACTGGGGTGCGATGCAGCATAGATCTCTGCAAACGCTGCTGCCAGAGTTAGGTTTTTTTGTAACGAACTATAACCAGTATGCACCATTTCGAGTTGATGAGCAGGATCTGAGCTGGTTTATTGCGATGGCACTTATTAATGAGCGGATTTTTCGGTGTATAACACGGTTTAAATCTGGCCGGTTACAAATAATCAATGAACTTCTAGACTGGGCTGAACAATTTGCATGTGGTCAGCAGCGAATCGCAATATGAAAAAGAATGATCACGCGCAGTCTAGTTTGAAAAGAATATTTCAAATTTTTCTACCCATGTTATGGGAGTATAGAAAAACCTTATTCATCGCATACTTATGGAGTTTCATTGCAGTTGCCGCGATTATTCTATCCCCCTGGCCACTAAAATTTGTTATTGATTATGTGCTCATCGATAAGGCGTTACCTGATTGGTTAACTGATTTAACGCTAGGATTATCTCCCGTCGCACAAGTATTGCTACTTGCGTTAGTGCTCGCGCTTATATCAGCGATCGGTGCTTTTGCATCTGCAACAGAGAAGAACCGAAATGCAAAAATACGTGAACAACTTGATCTAGATGTTCGTGAACGATTACTCAATCATATTCAAAGCGTTCCTGCCATTCTGTTTGATAATCAGAAAAGTGGGGAGCTCGTTCTTCGGTTAGTAGATGATGGTCAGAAAGTTGTCAGATTATTGACTAAAACAACGCCCGTCATTTTTCGCTACCTTACGACAACACTATTTGCTTTTGTGGCGATGTGCATGGTTTCGCCATTCCTAGGAATACTAGGGGGACTCATTGTCTTAATGTTGTCGATATTGGTCAGACGATATGCAGGGCCACTTCAGGAAGCGTCGCGTTTTAAACGTAAGACTGAAGGAGACGTGTCTGCATTAGCCCAAGAGATAATTAAGGGACTGGCAAATACACAAGCTCATGGTATGGAACATGAAGTCAGTCAGCGATTTCAAAGTAAAACGCGGATCAGTAAGCGTGCTGGCGTCGAAGAGACACGTGTTGCCGTATTGATGGAACTCAGTATGCAGTTGGCCAATGGGCTGGCAGTTTCCCTCGTCATTGGAGGAGGTGGGTATTTGGTGCTCCAGGATCAACTTTCACTTGGCAGTTTGACAGTATGTTTGGCTTACATGACACAATTATTAAAGCCGGTGGAAAAAATCAATGAGCTGGCTGCCACTGTTTCTCGTGCCTTGGTTCGTGGAGAGTACCTGATTCATCTGTTTGATCAATTTTCACCAATACCAGATCGCCCTAATGCGACTCATCTCTTGCAGCCTAAAGGGATAATTCGCCTAGAGGATGTTGGTTATGCCTATTCCTCGCGAGATAATAACCAATCGCATCCTGTTTTGCAGCATGTAAATCTTGTATTGGAGCCGAATAAACTCGTTGTGTTGGTCGGGCCCAGTGGTAGTGGGAAAAGTACATTACTGAAGTTATTACTTCGTATGATGGATCCGACTGAAGGTACTTTGCTTTTCGATGGAGTTCCTTACCAGAATATCCAGCTTAAACATTTGCGGCAGCAGTTTGCTGTCATGATGCAGCGTAATCATGTTTTTTCTGGAACATTGCGAACCCATTTTTTCATTCCAGGGCAGGATATCGACGATCAGAAAATCTGGAATGCCCTAGAGTTAGTTGCTATGGCGGACTATGTTAAGCAGCTACCACAAGAGTTAGATTCCCCGCTTAAAGAGGATGGGCTTAATCTGTCGGGTGGGCAGCGCGCTAGGCTCGATTTAGCGCGTACTTTCTTACTCGACAGGCCCGTGTTATTGCTCGATGAACCGCTTGCCAATGTTGATCCAGAGTCCAGTCAAATTATTATGAGCGCGTTGGATCGTATTCGAGTCGGTCGCAGTTGTCTTGTTGCAACGCACCAAATGGAAATGGCTAAACGTGCAGATCAAATTATCCAGCTGAAGAACGGCAAATTGTTGGTTGGTGGTTTCGCATGACTCTGCTTTCTTTAATTTAAGAAACTTAATGTGAAAAAACCAAGGTTGCTATTTTATTGCCAGCATTCCATGGGAATGGGACACTTAGTTCGTTCTTTCAGACTTGCTGAGGTATTGGTAGATGTCTTTGATGTTGTTTTTCTCAATGGAGGCCCGATTCCATCGGGTATTAGCCCCCCTGTCGATATAACATTGATAAACCTTCCCGCATTGGGAATGTCTGAGCAGGATCATTTGTTGTTCAGCCACGATACCCGGTATAGCGTAGATGAGGCAAAATCGATTCGGCAGAAAATGGTTCTGCAAGCGTTCGATCATTATCAACCGGAGGTAATTCTAATTGAGCTATTTCCTTTTGGGCGAAAGAAATTTGCGGACGAATTGATTCCTTTGCTATCGAATGCCCACCAAAAGAATCCGAAACCACTGGTGTTGTCTAGCCTGCGTGATATCTTGGTACAGAAGCGTGCTGACCAGCATCGATTTGAAAACCAAGTCAGCCAAACTTTGAATCGTTACTTTCATGCAGTTCTACTTCATTGCGACCCTGCTTTTGCCACGTTAAGCGAATACTTCAAGCCTACGATCGCACTCCAGGTCCCTGTTTTTAATACGGGTTTCGTCGCTCCTCCTGTGGCTGATCTGGGTTACTCGCACAATCCTGGAATTATTGTTTCTGCCGGAGGAGGTATTGTAGGAGGAGAGTTATATCGAACTGCAGTTCATGCACAGAAACTAATTTGGAAAGAAATTGCAATTCCAATGACGCTGGTTGCTGGGCCATTTCTTCCTGAGGAGGAATGGCAGCATCTCGTGAGAATTGGACACGATGTTGGTGGGCTAACGCTTCACCGAACGGTATCAGGGTTGATGTCGTTGCTATCTCCCCGCAATATTTCAGTCAGCCAGTGTGGCTATAACACGGCGATGGAGCTACTCCAATCTGGTGTGAAAGCATTGGTGGTTCCATTTTGTACCGCCCATGAAGATGAACAAATGAGTCGTGCGCAGAAGCTGATGAGTGCGGGAGCTGTTAAGCTGCTTCACCCAGCCCTGATGACCGACAAAACACTTGCTGGAGCTATCTTGGAGTTGCGGCAAGCAGAAAAATTTCAGAGTAAGCCCCTTAATACCCAGGGGGCGCTAAATACGCTTGAGATTATTCTCAAGCTGAGACGAACAGGATATGGGGGCGAAGTACAATGAATCAGACATGGCTGCTTCCACTACAACAAGCGCTGGAGCGATTGGATCGATCGGTTACTTTTTTTTATCGTGATGATGATGCGGGTTGGGACACTCCGGCATTATTGAGATTACTTGATCTATTTGATGATCTGCAGTTGCCTATTGATCTCGCGGTAATCCCTAAAGCGATTACTCCTGAGCTGGCAGCAATACTTAATACCAGGCTTGTGCAATACCATAATCTTATTGGATTACATCAACATGGCTATGCGCATGTCAATCATCAAACGGTAGGCAGAAAATGTGAATTTGGCGAAATGCGGCAATTTGACCAGCAGCTGCATGACATCGTAGCAGGTAAAGAAATCTTGCATGATTATTTTGGTAATCGCATCGATCCCATTTTTACACCACCTTGGAATCGCTGTAGTCAAACGACCCTGGATGTGCTCAATACATTACCATTTACAGTTTTGTCTCGAGCAGAAAAAGCTACTCCGTTTTCCCTTAATCAGATGGTTGAAATATCGATTCATATCGATTGGCTAAAGCGAACCCATGGGGAACGTTGGAGTCATGAGCAAGTTATAAGACTGATCGCAGAAAAAATTTTAATGAATTCAAGCATTGGAATCATGCTGCATCACCAGGGAATGGATCAAGAAGATTTAATCGCCTTTAAGCAATTTGCTCGGTTGATAGAGCGACATCCCAATATTCGGCACAAGCGGATGCGTGACTTGACTGACCAGATAGAATCCGCAATGAGATGAGTAGATTGTATTTTGGTCTCGGGCTGAAAGTGGGCACCGTGCTATCCCTATTTGATCGACTAATCCATGAGAACCGATGAATCATCGCATTTGTCTTCAGGTAAACGGATTGCTCTGTATCCAGGAGCATTTCGTCCGCCCCATGCAGCACATATGCATGCAGTTCAATATCTGGCGAATCATCCAGATATTGATGAAGTCGTAATTATCATTTCTGGGAGGTTCCGGCATATACCCGGCACTGATTTAGCGCTAGGTCCTGAGGTAGCAGAAGCGATCTGGCAGATTTATCTTGAAGGGTTAACCAATGTGCGAGTCGTAATTGCTAGCCAGACTGCTGTCAATTATGCGCTCGATTATTTTGATAAGGTATTGCCAGATCAGACCTTACTTTTTTGTATAGGAGAAGCGGACCTTCAATCTGGCGATTCGCGATTTTATCAAATCCATCAGCGAGCAAAGGAAACAGGTATTTCTGCATCGATCATCATGGTACCCACGGGAGATTTGAAGATTCGTTCTACAGCCTTGCGTGCATCTCTAGTAGATGTTGAGAATGGGAGTCAGATATTCATGGATTGCCTACCTAATCAATTGAATCTTGCTCAACAGATGCAAGTTTGGGCGATTTGCCAAAATGGCTGGAAAACTGTGATTGAAGTTACACGCGATCGTATACAGAAAGTATTATCCTATTCCATGCAAGTAAGGCTGGCTACTCAATTGCTTCCAGGAAAGAATCGACTGGATCCAGTATTCTTTACCCAAACAGAGCAAGGTGAACATTGGGTTATTAAGTTTGCAGGCAGTTCGCTTGAGGTAGAAAACAATGCCCAAACTGATCGACCCAAATCGCGCAATAGATTGAGCGTGGAAAGGCTCGCGCTGAAATGGTTGAATCATCATTTTCGATCAGGCATCAAATTTCCAGAAACACTCTTTTGGATGAAGAAAGAAAAAATGTTGATAATGACTCGATTGGGGTTTACAGGTCATTCACTTGCACATCGATTGTCTGAAGGGTATTTTGATCGATGGGTGTTAAATCAGGTCAATGCGTTTCTTGCTGATAATTATCACGCAGATTCTCCTGCTGAGGCATTTTGGGGAGACCAGTCTGACGATAAGTATCAATGGCAGCACATTCTGGAAGAGCACTTAAAAAGTGCCCGAAGTCATTTTTTTAATAATGATTTCGATCAGTATCTCAGACAGCTAAAGATTAAGAGCCTTGCAGCGACGCGTCATCAACTAGTGCATTTAGATCTTCAACCAAAGCATATCTTGTTGAACGATAGTGAGATTGCGATTGTTGATTGGGAATCGAGCAGTACATTCGGCGATCCTGCCTTTGATTTGGGGAAACTACTCGGTCATTTTTTGTTTTATGCAATTCAGGCACAACAGACAGAATCAATCGTGTGTCTGATAGAGGAAGTCGTGTTGACGTTTCAGTCACGCACAATCGGTACTTGCGATCATGATTTTATTTCGAGAGTCTATGGCTTTATTGGGAGTACATTGCTTTCATTAGGCCAGAATATAAAAGAAAGCCAATTTAAACAGTTGACAGCGTGTGTTAGAAAAATCGAATTTACTTACTATTCAAATTAGAAAATCTCCAGAAGAGTTGTGCCGGTTTAAGTAAAAATTTCAAATCATGCAGGGGTATAGTCTTCGTGGGTGGCCAAATTTAGAGCATGTTGGGTTGATAAATAATTTGACAACTCTTTACCCAATTCCGGGTGTTTGAGTGCAAGCGCAATGGTTGCTTTGAGGTAGCCTAATTTGCTTCCGCAGTCATGGCGGGTACCTGCAAATTGATAAGCGAGCACACTTTCTTCTAGACGCAAGGATGCAATTGCATCTGTTAGTTGAATTTCTCCTATGGCGCCAGGCGTTATCTTCTCCAAGTGCCTGAAGATCCTGGGGTTAAGTATATACCGCCCAACAATGCCCAGAGTTGAAGGCGCGTTATGGGGTTCGGGTTTCTCAATCATATTGGTAATTTTATGGAGATTTTTCGGACCCAAATCACATTCCACAATGCCATATTCATTAGTTTTATGTGGATCTACGTTTTGTATTCCGAGAATTGAGTAAGGATTATTGGCATAAATTTCTACCATTTGTTGCATAACTGGTTTTTCTGCATCGATTAGATCATCAGCAAGTAGAACAGCAAATGGTTCATTACAAATGATCGGGCGCGCACATAAGATGGCATGGCCCAGTCCTAACGCTTCCGCTTGTCGGATATAGATACAGCTAATATGTTTGGGCAAGATACTGCGCAATTCGGCTAGGGTTTCCTGTTTACCCCTTAACTCAAGTGCTGACTCAAGTTCATAGGCTTTATCAAAGTGATCTTCGATTGAACGCTTATTTCGTCCTGTGATGAAGATCATTTCGGTAATTCCCGCAGATACAGCTTCTTCAACCGCATATTGAATTAATGGTTTATCGATAACCGGCATCATTTCCTTGGGACTCGCTTTAGTCGCTGGTAGAAAACGTGTGCCCATGCCTGCAACTGGAAAGACAGCTTTAGTTATTTTCTTGATCATGACGGTCTCCTGCTTTGGGTGATTGAGATAAATGACTCATTTGATTTACTCGTTTGACTAGTCATTCTAGTTTTGATGGGTGTACCCATAATATTTCCTGAACCAATCGATGAATTGCTTAATTCCATCAGATAGCGAAGTTTTCGGCTCAAAACCGACTGCTTTTTTTAAATCTGCCACAGAAGCATAGGTAGCTTCAACGTCTCCTGGTTGCATGGGTAATAAATGCTTGATCGCTTTTTTACCGATCACTGTTTCGAGTTCTCCAATAAAATCATCTAATAGAATAGGTGTATGGCTACCGATGTTATATATCGCATAAGGAGCGTCGCTACGAGCTGGGTTGGGATTGATTCGGGAATATAGCGGATCAGCTGTGGCTGGTTTCTTTAGGATGCGTATTACGCCCTCTACAATGTCGTCGATGTAAGTAAAATCGCGCTGCATTTTCCCATGATTGAATACATCAATAGGCTTCTCTTGAAAAATTGCATGAGCAAACAGACTTGGTGACATATCTGGCCTACCCCATGGGCCATAAACAGTAAAGAATCGAAGTCCCGTAGTGGGAATTCCAAATAAATGACTATAGGTGTGAGCCATTAATTCATTCGATTGTTTAGTGGCAGCATACAGGCTAGCTGGATGATCAACATTATCGATGACGCTAAATGGCATTTTAGTGTTAGTACCATAAACACTGGAGCTGCTTGCATACACAAGATGACTGACTGGATGATGGCGACAACCTTCCAGGATATTCATGAATCCCATTATATTGCTGTTAATATAAGCATAGGGATTCTTGAGTGAATAACGAACGCCAGCCTGGGCAGCGAGATTGATGACTAGCTGAAATTTTTCTTCATTAAAAATTTTCTCCACCGCGATTTTGTCTGCGATATCAAGCGCGATGAAACGGAAATTTTTAAAAGTTTGTAGTTGTTTAAGGCGATCTTCCTTGAGCTTGATATCGTAGTAATCATTAAGATTATCAAGACCGATCACATCGAATTGATCTTCTAAGAGTTTTTTGGTGACATGCATACCGATAAATCCAGCAGCACCCGTGACAAGTGTTTTCATCGTTTTAAGGGCTAATTTCTACCGATCGAATAGTATTCTATTCCTTCAACACGGACCGCCTCTGGGTCGTACATATTTCTCCCATCGAAAATGATGGGTTGTTTGAGTTTGTTTTTGATCAATGAGAAATCTGGTGTGCGGAATGCTTTCCATTCTGTAACAATCGCGAGGGCATCGGCATTTTCTAGTGCCGAATACGGTGTATCGGCGAGTTGTAAACGTGGATTGTTACCAAAAATTCGTTTAGCTTGCTCCATGGCAGCAGGATCATATGCAACCACAGTCGCGTTATGTGACCACAACCCTTCTATCAAAATACGACTTGGTGCTTCTCGCATATCATCTGTATCCGGTTTAAATGCGAGTCCCCAAATTGCAATTCTTTTACCATTTAGGTTGCCATTAAATTTTGTAACGATCTTTTCTAACAAAACCTTTTTTTGACGGTTGTTGGTTAATTCAACTGCTCCAAGAATTTTCAATTCGTGATCTTGCTCTTTAGCGATATGTTGTAATGCTTGTACATCCTTGGGGAAGCAGGATCCACCATAACCACAACCCGCATAAAGAAAATGATGTCCAATGCGTGAATCAGAACCGATTCCATGACGAACATGCTCAATATCTGCACCTAATTTTTCTGCAAGTAATGCTAACTCGTTCATGAAGGATATGCGTGTCGCCAGCATTGCATTAGCAGCATACTTGGTTAATTCCGCGGATGCTGTATCCATTAGAACTAGGCGATTATGATTATGATTAAAGGGTGCATACAGAATTTTCATCAGACCAATGGCCTTGCGATCATCTGCGCCAACCACAATGCGTTCTGGTTTCATAAAATCTTCTACCGCATTCCCTTCTTTTAAAAATTCGGGATTCGAAACAACACTGCAATCAATTACTTTTCCTTGGCGATAAAGCGTTTCCGTAATCACTGCTTGTACCTTTTTAGCGGTTCCTACAGGGACAGTGGATTTATCTATGATTAATTTATATTCTTGCATGTGTTCTGCAATAGCGCGTGCTACAGCCATGACATGCTGTAGATCAGCTGATCCATCTTCATCGGGCGGTGTCCCAACAGCGATAAATTGCGCTAAACCGTGTTGAGTGCTTTTTTTAATGTCGGTTGTGAAGGAAAGACGCCCATAAGCTTGATTTCTTTCTACCAGGCTTTCAAGTCCTGGCTCATAGATAGGTATTTTTCCTTCTTGAAGCAGGGCAATTTTTTTTTCATCGATATCAACACACATCACATCATTGCCCATCTCGGCTAGGCAAGCGCCTGTAACTAATCCAACATAGCCTGTACCGATCACGCTGATTTTCATTTTCGTCCCTTATTGTTTGTGTTAATTACTTTGAATTACGAAGGTTGTTAAATATCGAAATACGCTAAAAAAAGAACTGCACATCCAAACGTGTGAAGAATGCTGATCCTCTCTGTTCGCCGTAGGCTGCTCCTGGTAAAAAGTAGCCAGTTCTGGAACGTAACCGAACATTGTTGATGCCACGATAGCCGAGAACCAAATCAAGTTCGTCACCGAGATGGGAATGAATACCATCCGGATTTCGACTGAATGTGATAGGCCCATCTCGAAGGTCTCGAGGTAATCTTGCAAAAGCATGGTCTTGAGCATAGCGGTGATAAACTAGTTCGATAGAAGAACGTTCGGTTGGGCGAATTCCCAGGGCAGCAGTCAAAATATGCATATTCCGAAGCTCGGGGTTATATAAAACTCCGTAGTAATCAAAGTTGACAACGCCACCAAATCTTCCGCTATTGGCCTGAAAGCCTGTCTGGCGGAAATTATGATCAGTATCATTTTCTGGATTGCTATCACCGGATCCGTACGCATAGCCAAAGGTGACATAAGGTTTGGCCTGAAATTTTCGAGCAATTGCAGTAACACCAAGATCGATTCCTAATCCGCTGATCTTTTTTGAATCAGCGCTACCTGAAACGAAAGCAGCATCCAACCAGTATTGAATTCTGGGTTTTAATAAATGTGAAAGAAATTCTGATTCACTGGATGCGAGCTTAAACTTTTCATCACCAATGAATCTTATGCCGCTCCACATTGGATTTTCATTTCTAAGCAACCCAGGTTCGATTCTGTCCTGATGCTTGTTACCTAAGATTAGATATCCGCTTATGAAAGATCTTTCTGTTAAGGCATAATCAAGATTGAAAAGAATATCCATCTGTTCTTTCTTGATTGTAATATTGTCAAAAACTTGTAATGAGTGGTTGGTAACTAAAACTGGTGTGGAGATAGCTGTAAATAAATCGAATGGTCCACTTTTAGCTGATAAACGTGCGGCATCCATTCGATCAGTAAAATACCACCGCCGTAAATCAAAAAACTGTTGTCTACCTAAAGTTAGATCAATTGGGATGGTTTCCAAAATGGGCGCTGTCAGAAAAAACTCACGTACTTGCAGTTCGAAGAAATTGCTTGGTTGAGTATCGTCTTGTAGTTTTATGCTATCCCGTAGACGAAATTCAGTGAATAAAGAATAGCCTTTTGGAAAATCAAAAATTGTATTGAGATCAACTAATGGTCTAAATCTAAATTGATCTACTGCATCATTTTCCCGAAATGAGAGGTTGTTTTCGAAAGAAAAATCAAGCAGTGTGGCAGCGCCTGTGAAACTAATGTCTGTATTTCCGTATTGAAAGCGCCTTGTTGCTTTAGGTCGCAATCGTTCATCATCTCCTCCAAGCCCCATTGCTCTTGAATCAACATCGTCAATGACGGTGTTTTGTCTCCCCCGTCTGATTTGATCATTAGAGAAAGACTCACAACTCATTGACATAATAGTTATACATAGAATTTGACAAACCAAACATGTCGCAGATATGTGAAAACGGTCTATATATCTTCTTAATGTTTTGGTATTCATGAGTTTGCATGGGCGATATTTTGTCCGGTCGTAAGAAGATTGATTTGTAAGGTCCTAGCAATTTAATTGAAATGGCTAAATATAGATTTCATACCGCATGTTTCTTTTTATTGAGTTTGAAACTCATAAACGAGTGATTATTTCCCTCGATCTAAATTTAATATACGTGGGTTATTTTCCCGTGTCAAATAAATTTAGATGAGTAACTGCAAATCAAATGAGAGAAAATTTGGAAGCGCTAAACTAAATAGAGTCAGGCGCGAGTAAGCCTGATTGTTGGTCGGTAGAAAAAATTGAATGTTATCGATAAATAAAAATATCCGATTCCTTAGGCGCTCTTTATGGCCCATGTCCAAGGAGTAAGATAGTGCTTGTTTACTTTTTCACTAGCCTTCGGTGTATATCAATGGTAATTACCTCAACCTGAATAAAAGGAACAAAATAACTCTTGCTTCTTAATAACTTCCTGAGCTCCTCAGAAGCTGTTCACAGTTCTTTTTTTAACCAATAGCATCAAATAATATTTATTGTTGCAGTACGCTCGGTAATAGAAATAAGCGTTTACGATGCGCTTGTTGCGTATGACGCTTTGGGTAAGCTTGCACAAGTTTTATCTAGCGCTAATAAATAAAATAAAACTGAACATATAAGCCGGAGTAAATTTTTATTACATCAATAAAAAAATAGTTGACGTGTAAAATTTTCACACATATAATTTTTCTCATGCGTGAAAAAATTCCATGCATTTCGGTAGGTAATTTAATAATGCTTCATTTCTAATTAATTAACTTTAGGAGAAAAACATGAGCTCACGTGATGATGACAATAGCAGCGGTCGTAGCAGTGATGATGGGATCAATCATGATATCAATGACGATCATGGTAGAGGACGTGGTAGTGATGATGGCGTTAACCATGATATTAACGATGATCATGGCGGACGGCGCAATGATGACAGAAGCAGCGATGACAACTCTTCTGGGGGTGTCAATGTTTCTGGAAATCATAAAGCTTTCAAGTTTGAAATTGTAAATGGCCAAGTAACCGCAGTTTATGAAGTGAAAGACGGGGAATTAAAATCTAAATCACTGACGGATGGTGGAAGAAAGAGCTATACCGTCGATGGTAATGATGTTATTCGTACTGAAATTAAACCATTTGGAACAGAGATTACCCGGTATTCAGACGATAATGGAGATGGAATCTATTTACGTACTTCTGAGCAATGGCAGGTTTCTTCTAATTCCAATGGAGTCACGCCTAAATTTACTGACATCATTCATTTTTCGCATACCAGCGGTGATGATCGCATTGCAGTGAGAAGTGGAGAAGATTGTCGCGGTGGGAATGGAGCGGATGATTTCGTTGTGCGTGAAGCAGCACATTTACATATCGGTGATTTTAGCTCACGTGAAGGTGATTTGCTTATTTTTGATACGGGATTAGGATTAACATCCAGAGATCAGTTAGCAAGTTATGTTACTGATACGCATCATGATGGTCAAAATTTCATCGTTAATTTTGGCTCAGATGTGTCCATTACCTTAGTAGGTGTTCAGGCTGACCAAGTTAGCTGGAATGATGTGAGTGTTTTAAGTTAAACATCGTAAATGGCGATTGTGAGGGGATAATAATTTCTTCACAATCAGTAAATCAAAATAGTAAGGGGGGATTTTTGATGCTATATCGACTCAATAAAGCGATGCAATCCATGGCTTATGGCATAGTAAGTTTGTTCTGTTTGGTACTATCGACAGGAAGCGTTCTAGCAAAGGATAACGAAGTCAGTTTTGCATTAACTGACAATGCTGGGCGTTGGTTCGATACCGGCACTGCAATTGCGGGAAATCGTTCAATTGCCGTTGCAACACCCGGTGTCCGTGTTAATTTTTCTGGAAACTCAAATACGGTTCATACAAGGACCAGTTTGATCTACCCCACTGGCGCAGCGGGCATGCCATTTAATACCGAGCCTAAGAAGGGTGGGGATAGTATTACTTTGACAACCCCTGGCCTCTATGTGTTCACGTGCAGCATTCACCCGTATATGTTTGGTGCAGTGATCGTAGATGATCCAGCCACAAGCGGGCTTGATTTAGGCGCTTCGATTAGCTTGATCAATGGCATTACAGTACCGACCAGTAGCGATCTGGCAACGCGATTACTGCGTACTTTCTTTATTGCAACCAATCCAGCAAACTGGCAAAACTATGCAAGCAATGCGCCTTGGCATATTACTTACCCCAATGTGGATGTACGTGTCGATATTGGAGTTGTGAACCTACCTGCAGTACTCAATGCGCGCTATGGGAATGATATTAGTCTGCCAGCCTTAAGTAATCCTGCTACGCAAGCTGTCGGTGAAGTCTGGGTGGCAACGCAATTTGAAACGACATCTGGGAAATCTAAGCCCGGAACTGTGACCGCAGTCGATGGTTCTTCCTGGCAAGTAACCCGTAAAGTCGCATTACCGTCGATCAATATGAATAATCCACATAATATGTGGACTGACAAAGATCAAAATGTGATCTACGTTACACAATGGTTTGATAAAAAATTGACCGTTTATAACCGCCAAACTGGTGCGTTGATCAGGAATGTTTCAGTGGGCGAGGCACCTGCCCATGTTATGACGCTGACCGATAATGATCGGATTCATGTCACCAATAATGGGGATACGCGAACCGATTCAGTGATGGAATTGTCTCCGTTAGCAACTAATGTGTTGCGCCGAATTGATATTGGGCGTGGCAATCCTCACGCACATTGGATGAGCCATGACGGTAAGTTCATGGTAACGCCCAATGTGTTAACAGGAGATACATCTCAATATAATTTTAGGACTAATGATGTCGAAGCGATTCTGCCAGTCAGTGGACCGCTAAGCCATCCTTTAGCGACTGGTATGATGCCAGATGCGAGCAAATATTATGTGGCAAACTTACTCGATAGCACGATCACGGTCGTTGATATGGAATCTCACAATGTGTTGAAACATATCAATTTAATCGCAAACTACCATCCGGTTACGGGTGCGATAACAGGGCCCGTAGGTGCTTTACCGATCCAAACTCCGGTTTCACCCAATGGGAAAAATATGGTGACCGCTAATACATTGACCGGGACGATTACCATTCTCGATACTGCAACAGATGAAATCGTAGCGATGTTGCCGTGTGATCCGGGCTGTCACGGTGTGCAATATGGCGCTAAACTCGGGGGGGGGTATTACGCATATGTAACGAGTAAATTCTCGAATCGTATGCTAGTGGTTGACCCTGATCCTAATAATGATGGAAATCCGGCAGATGCGGCTATTGTGGGGAGTATCGGACTTTTTGCTACGAATCGTACGTTAAAAGATGCTACTATTTCTGGTAATGCTGGAATGGGTGGGCAAGGGATTCTTCCTGTTCCCGTTGTGTACAATGGTTGGGTACAAAAATTACCTTCTAATTGGAGTAATCTGTTAACACCCGCGCAGCGCAATCCATGGTAACTACTACTTTTAAACGTTAGCGAAGATTATGCTGTCAGTTAATATTTGAATCTGCCATTTAACATTGCAGCTAGATTAAAAACTTATAAGTTACAAAATAAAACCAAGCTGATATGGACGTTCAGCTTGGTTTTTGTTTTTTCTAGGAATTGATTTCGATAGATCAGTCATGGACGCGTTTATTCATTTCTTGATTTATGTCTGTAACTTTATTTAATAGCATTTTGCATCAATTGTTTTATCCAATTTCTTAATTTATATTGCCAAAAACATTGATAATCATTGCAAAAGTGATATGACATAGTAAAAATCATTGAATGAGATATCTTATATATTATTTGGGATTTTATGAAACGTGACCTTGATCTTGTGCGCAGTATACTGTTTGCCATGGAGGCTAATGAGAGTGGATTTTATAATCAAGTTCCAGATATTGCAGGGCATACTACTGAAGAAGTCGCCTATCACATCTATCTCATGGGTCAAGCTGGTCTTATCACGACAGAAGAAACAACGACTATTAACTGCAGATCTCCAAGTGCGATTGCCATGAGCATTACTTGGGCTGGTCATGATTTCCTTGATTCTGTAAAAGATGAGACGCTGTGGAATAAAGCAAAATCCAAGGTGATTAAACCTGCTACTGGGGTTGCATTCGAAGTCTTGGTTGCTTGGTTGAAGGACGAAGCTAAGCGACGTTTAGGTCTCCTTTAATAGCCTATGCGGAGGAATAAGTGGAGAAATCTTGGAAAGAGGCCATAAAGAAGGTACTCATAGAGTCTGCAGCACCAATGCACTATACAGAAATTTCCGAGCAGATATTGTCACGTGACTACTATAGAACTGACGGCGCAACGCCTGCAGCGACTGTAAGTGCACAAATTACTGCATCTATTAAACACGATGGGGAAAAGTCACCTTTTATTCGAGTCGGGAAGGGGATATTTGCGCTCAAGAATTTTCCAGCAGCATTAACTCAAGTATCAGCTCCGACTATAAGCAAGAAAGAAATTGAAAAGCTTATTGTATCTGGGATTGAGTCATCTGACTTAATTATCCACTCTTTTGGCATGTATTGGCAGCGCGATCTGGTTGTATGGCGAAACGATCCCAAGGTGTATGGAAAGCAACAAGCTCTTTCCAAGGCAGTTGATTTTGGTAAGCAAAAAGGTATTTATATTCTTTATGACCACCATACTGTAGTGTATGTTGGTCGTTCGATTGATCGCCCACTAGGCAAGCGTCTTTTTGAACATACCGTTGATCGCCTAGGTAGTCGCTGGAATCGATTTTCGTGGTTTGGTTTGCTTGATGTAACCCAAGAAGGTGGTCTTAGAGAAATTGCTCTGAATATATCTCTTGTGAGCCTTGTCGCAACACTCGAAGCGCTCCTCATTGAGGCACTCGAACCACCTCAAAATAGAAAACGAGGTGATGATTTTTCTGCTATCGAATATATCCAAGATATCGACCCAGAACTGAAGGAGCGTGAGATTCAAAATACACTCCGCTCTATCGAACAAAAAATGCGGGGCGGATCTTAAAATGTCTAGCATGATAGACATGTCAGTTTATTTTTGAGGAATGGCTGGGCCATCTGTTGGATTACAAAAAGTTCAAAACTACATATTGCTATCAGTAGCATAACGTTGAATTACATCTACGATTCATTTAGCATGATAGAATCCTGCTATACTTAAAACTAGACTAATCCAACATTTATTGAGCTTTGTATAAGCTGGCATTTTATGAGGCATGACTATCTCGAAAGAATCCTGACTGCCCGAGTGTATGATGTCGCAACTGAAACGCCGTTAGAAAAAGCGGCCAATCTATCAGCACGTATCCACAATCAAGTCTTCTTGAAAAGAGAAGATACGCAGCAGGTATTTTCATTTAAGTTGAGGGGCGCCTACAATAAAATGGCAAAACTCTCACCAACCGCTCTTAAGCGCGGCGTTATTGCCGCTTCCGCTGGAAATCATGCGCAAGGGGTAGCACTGGCTGCGCAGAAATTAGGTTCGTCGGCAACTATTGTCATGCCGGCTACAACACCTCAAATCAAAATCAATGCAGTCATGGCAATGGGTGCTACCGTATTGCTTCATGGTGATTCATATAATGATGCTTACGAGCATGCCATGACAATTGCGCAGCAGAAAGAAACGACATTCATCCATCCTTATGATGATCCTGATGTGATTGCGGGACAGGGCACGATTGGAATGGAAATTCTGCGCCAACATGGCGCAGGGATTCATGCCATTTTTGTGCCGATTGGCGGTGGTGGGTTGATTGCGGGAATCGCCGCTTACGTGAAACGACTTTACCCTAATATAAAAATTGTTGGGGTTGAGCCCGTTGATTCGGATGCCATGTATCGCTCGTTACAAAAAGGCCGACGTGTCAACCTTTCCCAGGTGGGTTTGTTTGCAGATGGCGTGGCAGTGAGGCATGTTGGCAAGGAGACGTTTCGATTGTGCCGTGAGTTTGTTGATGAAGTGATATTGGTTGACTCCGATTCCATTTGCGCTGCAATTAAAGATGTTTTCGAAGATACACGGGCGATTCTTGAACCTTCTGGTGCGCTATCAGTTGCGGGACTTAAACACTATGTTGCACGTGAGAAATTGCTACATAGATCATTGGTTGCTGTCGCATCCGGTGCAAATATGAATTTTGATCGACTACGCTATGTTTCGGAAAGAGCGGAGCTGGGCGAGCAACGCGAGGCTGTGCTGGCTGTTTCGATTCCCGAAGAACCCGGTAGCTTTAAAAAGTTTTGCAGTATGCTCGGAACACGCAGTATTACCGAATTTAACTATCGGTATGCAGATTCCAAGGAAGCACATGTCTTTGTGGGCGTGTCCGTTCAGAATCGTGAAGAAGTCGTTAAGTTGATCAAGAGCTTGGAAGCGAACGGGCTTCATACCGAAGATTTAAGCGGCAATGAAATGGCAAAATTGCATGTTCGACACATGGTGGGAGGGCGCTCTAAAGAAGTAAAGCATGAAATCCTCTATCGTTTTGAGTTTCCAGATAGGCCAGGTGCGTTGATGAAATTTTTAAATAACATGAGCCACCACTGGAATATTAGCTTGTTTCACTACCGTAATCACGGTGCTGATTTTGGTCGCGTATTAGTTGGTATCCAAGTGCCACTCAGTGAGAAAGTCGATTTCCAGAAGTTTCTTGATAACTTAGGTTATCGCTACTGGAATGAGAGCCATAATCCGGCATACAAGTTGTTTCTGTTGTAGAAAGGGTGGCGTTAAACAGGAAGTATGAGGAGAGAAGAAACTAGGGTCAAACGATAATAATAAAATCCTACTTCGAGTGACATGACTGTTTTTGGATTTTAAGAAAAGGACATACTTTTAGGCTTTATTTAATTTTTGGTTTTTTTGTAGGACAGATATTCTGCTTGAATTGAGAATAATCCCAATTGATGGTCTGAGTTTCTGTTATTCAAACAATCGAGAAAAAAAGAAATGGAAGGGATACTAGCCAGACTAAAGTTAACACCTGAATTGATCAGAAAAAATCAAACTACAAATAGAAGTAGGGGACAAAAAATAAATCTTTCACAGAAAAATCGGATGACCCAAAATCGATTCTGGTTATATGGAGGCATATTTCTGATCTTTGTCTTCATTGCGCTTGCAACCATGTTCGTGAGTCTCCGATACACCAAACAAAGTGCGTCTTATCTTGAAATGATAGGCCGCATGCAAATCTATAATCAGAATTTGACAAATGCTTCTCAGCAAGCTTTATTAGGTAATGAGATTGCTTTTGTCCAACTTCAAGATAGTAAAAATTATTTGAATCAGTTCTCGGAGCTTTTAAGAGGCGAGAATAAATACCCTGAAACCCTTCCTCCCTCGATGCATGTTGCATTATCTGATGAATTACTCGATGAATATCAGCGTGTATGGCGTATCAAGGAAAATAAAATTGGCCTACTGATTAATAGCCGGGATGTACTTATTAATGTTGCCGGAATAGCGAATGATATCAATATAGCGAGTATCCGACTGCAGGAATTGCTCTACGAATTATCGGTGCAAATGGAGCAGCTTGGTGGATTATCGAAGGAGGTTATGATAACCAAGCTAATCGGTATGCTTGCTAGAAGTCTTACAAAAAGTGTTAATACATTGTTGTCAGGTGAATTTGTAATTTCAGATATAACTGAGCAATTAACAAAAGAGCGTGAGCAACTATTGGCACTTCTCAAGGCGTTATCTGATGGCGATAGCGATTTGGGTATTCCTGCGCTTAAAGATAAACGCGTGTTAGAAAAATTGGTACCAATCCAGGTACTTTCAAAAGCGATTGATGACCAAGTTCGGATAATACAGAAACAAGCTCCTGAAGTCATTGCTGCAAAACTTGCTTTGCACGATTCTTTTAAAATCAATGAAGTTTTACTGAGCACGCTTGATAAGTTAAAAAGTAAGATCGAAGAGCAAGAAGTTTCTGCTAAGACGTGGCAGGATTTGGTTTTTTACCTTTCGATTGGGTTGGTTTTGGGATCACTTATCATTTTTGGCCGGACATTTTCAGATTATCTACAGCGGCAAAAGGCAGTAGGTGAGCGCGAGGTCGAGTCAGCACAAAAAGCGATTCTAAGGTTGCTAGATGAGATGGGCGCACTTTCGGAAGGCAATTTAACGGTGCGGGCTGCAGTTACAGAAGATATCACGGGTGCCATTGCTGATTCGATTAATTATACGGTTGAGGAGCTGCAAAAATTAGTCGTGCAAATCAATCAAGCGGGTACAAATGTTAATGAGGTTTCATCCCAAGCCCAACGAGTTTCAACGCAACTGTTAGCTGCAACACACGGTCAGTCACGGCAAATCGAGGAGGCAACGGTTTCTGTTTTGGGTATGGCGGAATCGATCAATACGGTTGCGAGTGCTGCAGAAGAAGGTGCCAATGTCGCGAAACATTCGCTAACTGCAGCTGAGAAAGGTGCAATCGCTGTTAGAGATGCCATTATGGGAATGAATGAAATACGTACTTCCATTCAAGAGACTGCAAAGCGTATCAAACGATTGGGTGAAAGTTCACAAGAAATCGGTGAAATTATTGCCTTAATTTCAGATATTACAGAGCAAACCAATGTTTTAGCATTAAATGCAGCCATTCAAGCTGCATCTGCAGGTGAGGCAGGAAAAGGATTTTCTGTAATTGCGCAAGAAGTCCAGCGGCTTGCTGAACATTCTGCTGAATCAACCAAACAGATTAGTTTACTTGTGCGGGCGATCCAGGGAGATACAAAGGAAACGATTGCAGCGATGGAGAGAAGTACTTACGGCGTTGTCGAAGGCACAAAACGTGCTAATGCCACGGGTGAAGCGTTGGAAGAAATTGAAGAAATTGCTAATCGTCTAGCGCAGCTGGTCGCGAAAATATTTGATGCAACGCAAATACAAACTAAGTCGGTAGATAAAGTCACTAAAAATATGGAAAACATTTTGGCGATTACTCGGCAAACGAACGATGGCACTTCACAAAACGCAAAACTGGTTAAACAGATTTCTGGATTTGCATCGGAGCTAAAAGCGTCGGTTGCCAAATTTAAGGTTTAACGATCGTTTTGATTGGATTGTGATTAAGTTAGAAACCAAAGTAAGGAATCGAAGGATTCGTATCACGCATTTGATTAATGAAGGGTAATTGAATGATTGCTAAAGCTAAAATTAACATAACTTCTGTTGTAGGGATCAGAGAAGCGATTGAACAAATTTTTGTGTTAATTCGTAAACATATTGATGCCTATGCACAGAATACTGAAGATAGAATGCAAATTGAGTCTTGTCAGTATTATGTTCACCAGCTCAATGGTATGCTTGAGATGCTTGAGCTTGAAGGGGTTTTATTCGTGAGCCAAAAGATGGAGGGACTCATTGAGGCATTGCTACAAGAAAAAGTAGAGTCTCCCCCACAAGCAAGGATTGTACTCAAACAAGCCACTAGAGCCATTTATCGTTATTTGGATGCACTCATTGATGGCATCAGTGATAATCCTGCAACATTATTGCCTATTTATCGGAAATTGATGCAAGTACAGGGCATCAAAGAAATCTCTGAAAGTGATTTATTTTTTCCTGACCTTCGTCAAGACCTTCCCTTACCTAAAACGATACCTGAAGGAGATCCATCTCAGAAGTTATCAACGGTTAAAAAAGTACGGAGTGAGTTTCAGACGGGATTGCTCAAATGGCTTAAAGATACCTCTAATAAAGAGGGGTTAAAGCAAATGTTCGATGCTGTCAATTTGGCAGAGCAAATTCCTGCTCCTATCGAACAGAGAACTTTTTGGTGGTTGTCTTCAGGATTCTTGGATGGATTGATACATCAAGATGAATCGATCGATCTCTCGACACGTCGATTATGCGGAAAAATTGAGCAAGAGATTCGTCATTTTGATAAAGATGCGCATGTGGTTGCGAATCAACTAATGCGTGAAATTCTTTATCGCGTAGCGCGCAGCTCTTCCAATAGCGAACGTATTAAAGAAATTGAGAATGTTTTCGACTGGCGGGCATCTCTGTCCTCCTTTGATCAACTGGCTAATGCAGTTGCAGGGCCCGATGAAGATTCAATTCAACCAATTCTCGATGCCATGCATGAAATTTTGCTTGGAGCAAATGATCAATGGCGGGAATATAGTGCTGGGAATCAAGAAAGCTTGGAAGTACTGATGACCGCAATTGATAAGTTGAAGCAACTTGCTCCCCAAGTAAATTGTGCGCCACTTGAAAAACTAATCTCGGTGATGAGTGGTGCAGTTGCTTTTTTACGTATCCGTCCACAAAACATGGGCGATCGATTAGCAATTGATTTGGCTTCTTCTTTATTGATTGTTGAAAATGCCATTGAAAATTTCTTTCAATTATCCCCAGAGTTTCCGGATCAGGTTGAAGCCCTTGCAGCGCGTATTCGTGCTGATACAAGCCGGAAAGATGATGAAATAGTGCTCCCTGATTTGCCCGGCCCTGATGAAACGGGATATCAAGTTCAAGAGAAAAAGCTATTTAAGCAAATTGCGCAGGAATCATTGATCAGTCTTGCGCAGATCGAGGATATTTTGGATCGGTTTTTTTATGATCCGAGTATTCGGGTTGATTTGCCTGTCTTACCGGATCTATTCAAACAGATCGCCGGTGTTTTCTCAATGCTTGAGCTTGATCGTGCCAATGTTTTACTGACACTGTGTCGTGATTTGGTTACTAAGTTACTTGATCCTGAGTATCAAATTAGTCAAACAGAACAAACATTACTAGCGGATGGATTGAGTAGTTTGAGTTTTTATATTGAGGCGCTAAAAAATTCGCAATTCGATCGTGATCAAATTGTTGAGTCTGCAATAAATCTGTTTGGCCAATCGATAGTTCCTAATATTGAAGTGCCAAACATTGCTGAGCAAGTTACGCTTGAACTTGTCGAACCGCAATCATCTGCGGGGTTGGAGCCTGTCACGGTTGTGATAGCTCAGACTGGAGATTCTGAATTATTGGCTGTTTTTCTTGAGGAATCCGACGATGTGTTGTCGAGTATTGCTGAAAAATTATCAGCTTGCCGCTCTAATCCAGCAGATTTAGAAGCGCTTGCAGCCATTCGCCGTGGCTTTCATACCTTAAAAGGAAGTGGTCGTATGGTGAAGCTCTATGATCTCAGCGAAGCGGCTTGGCGCATAGAGCAAGTGATGAATCGATGGTTAAGTGAAAGAAATCCTGCTACGGAGGAGCTACTTGATTTACTTGAATGTGGCCGTACTACAATTGGTATTTGGTGCGATAGTCTTAAAAAGATAGGTACTGCAGAAATTGATCCGACAGAACTCTTCGAATTAGCAAGGCGATTGATGTATGCCTCAGAATCTCAGAAGGGTAGTGTTGGTGAAATAGAAACAGAAGCGCAGCGTGAGGTTGCAACTGAGCAAATCGAGCCTTTACCGTCAGCGATTGAAGTGCAATCAAGTATTGTGGTTGGGAATATTAAAATTCCGCATGATTTGTTTTTTGTGTTTACTAGTGAAGCTGGAAAACACGCTGAGACACTTAATGCTGAACTGAGCGATCTTACAGAGAACCCTAATGCACCAATAAAACATGAGTTTATGTTGGCGGCGCATACGCTCTCAAGTATTTCGAGAACGCTTGGACTCACCTATATTGCAGATATCGGTGTTATCTTGGAACAATACTTGACTCAGCTACTTAGGAAATCAGGTAGGCCCGATGAATCAGCACTAGCACTAGTCAAAGAGACTGTTTCTATTTTGGATAGCATGGTATCGTCGGTTCGCAATCAACAGCAACCGAGCGATGAAAATATTGAAACTGGAAAGCGCTTATCTAGCGAGCTATCTGCTTTACTTGAAAAATTACAAGCAGAAGAGACTGAAGTAGCTGATATTCATTATGAACAGGATCTGGTAGATCAAGCAATCTCAACCGAGCAACGAGCATTTGTTTCATCGGGCCTGCGGGATGTTTCAGTCAGTGATCAAGATAAAATAGATCTTGAATTACTCGAAGTTTTTATTGAAGAAGCGCATGAATTGTTACCTGAGATTGGACGTAATTTAAGACTTTGGCGAGCAAAGTTTGAAGATTATAGTGCGCGTGAAGGCTTGCTACGAGCACTGCATACGCTGAAAGGAAGTGCTCGTATTGCGGGAGCTATGGCGCTTGGTGAGTTGTTGCATCAAATGGAAAATACGGTCGAACAGACTTCCAGAGAAAATTTATCAGTTACGCTTTTTGATCGGCTCGAGGCTGAATTTGATGAAATCAATGATCATATTGAGCAATTACAGCGATCGCATACAGCAGAAGCTCAATTCGCTCCTTCGATTATTCCTGTCACTACTACTGCAGAAGTACCGGCGCAAAGTGCAATTCGGAGTTTCAATGAACATGTAATTGAAGCGCCTCAATCAGAACCAATAGATTCTGAATTTACAACGGCCAAAACAGTCCTTAGGGTGGATTCTGCGCTTATCGATCGACTGGTGAATGAGTCCGGTGAAGCGAGTATCATGCGCTCTCGCGTTGATGCAGAGCTATATGGCTTCAAACAATCCTTGCAAGATCTGGATGAGAGTACAGAACGGATGCGGGGTCAATTACGTGAAATTGAAATAATGGCTGAAACACGTATGCCATCAGGGGTGATAGCAGCTTCTGATAATCAGTCTGCGTTTGATCCTCTAGAGCTTGATCGGTTTACGCGATTCCAGGAGCTAACACGATTGATGGCCGAGAGCTTAGATGACATCGTGACAGTTCATAAAAGTTTGCGTGAGATTCATCGTGTTACGCTTGATGCGGTGGGGCAGCAGGCACGACTAAATAGTCAAGTTCAGCGTGAGTTGATTCACCTTCGCACAGTACCATTTAAGCATTATTCCGAACATTTTTATCGTGTTGTTCGCCAAGTATCACGGGATGTCGGAAAGAGAGTAAATTTGACGATTCATGGCGATGAAATCGAGATTGATCGCAGTGTCTTGGATAAAATCAATTCCCCACTTGAACATCTGTTAAGGAACGCGATCGTTCATGGCATTGAATCAATGGATAAGCGCTTGCAATTGGGTAAACCAGAGGAAGGGCAAATTACTATTGATCTCAGTCGCGATGGGAATGAAATCATTCTCATTTTACATGATGATGGGGCTGGGCTAGATTTTGCATTGATCCGAGAGAAAGCTAAACAGCTGGGAATAGCGGATGAAGACACTATTACTGATGAACAGGTTAAGTCAGTGCTTTTTACACACGGTTTTACAACTCTACAGGCAGTTAATGAAGTTGCAGGAAGAGGTGTGGGGCTTGACGTCGTTAAGAATGAAATAACAGATTTGAGTGGTCAAATAGAAGTTACTTCTACCCTTAATCAAGGAACTAGCTTTACTTTACGTTTGCCAATTACGCTTGCACTCGCGCAAGCAGTGTTGGTAAAAGTCGGAGAGCATACTTATGCAGTACCTTCCGCACAAGTAGTACATATTCTAGAGCTTAATAATGAAGGATTGGCTGCTGCTTATCAACAGCAATCGATCAATTTTCAAGGTCATTGCTATTCACTTGCTTATTTGCCTAATTTATTGAATATAACGAATCAATCACCAGAAATTAAGCGCCATAACCGAATACTGTTGCTGCAGAATGGTGATTTATTTCTGGCTGTTCATGTTGATACCCTTATTGGGAACTGTGAGATTGTTGTAAAAAATTCGGGACTGCAGTTGTCTCAGGTTCCGGGTGTTGAAGGAGCTACAATACTCGGGGATGGAAGTATTGTTTTAATCGTTAATTTGATAAAAATATTTCAACGTAAGGGAGAACAAGCTTTGATACTTGATTCTCCATTAGAACGCTTCGATCTAAATAAACAAATAGAAAAACCTAAATTACCGATTGTGATGGTTGTTGATGATTCATTAACCGTGCGTAAGGTAACTAGCCGTTTGCTTGAACGTGAAGGGTACGAGGTGATAATAGCTAAAGATGGTGTTGGTGCTTTACAGATTCTGCAGGAAATACTTCCATCGATAATGCTGGTTGATATTGAAATGCCGCATATGGATGGGTTTGAATTAATTCGAGCAGTTCGTAATAATGCGGAGATGTCAAAAATACCTATTATTATTATTTCTTCTCGAACAGCTGAGAAGCACCGGAAATTAGCTGCAGAACTTGGTGTGCATGTATTTTTGGGAAAACCTTACCAAGAAGAAGAGTTACTTGACCATATTATCGAACTTATCCATAAGTGAAGCATTAGGTAAAAGCTAAATGTTATTAGACTAAAATTAATAAAATTCAGCTATTACCGCTGTTTAGGCAACTACGTTGATATTCTTCCCAAGATGGGGCGGGAGATTTTGTAAGTTTGGTAATGCTGAGATTAAGCTAAGTGCGTTCTCAGCATTCTGATCGATTGCTTTTTTTAGAACCGCTATTCCTACTGCTTGGGTAGTTCTAGCTTCACTCAAAGTAGTTGCTACTTCTGCAATGGCTGAGACATCCATAATTTGCTCCTTTGTTCTAGTCCGTATTTTTTTAATCGGATCTCAGTGCAGGATGTTTAGCTGTATTTATTAGAGCCTGAATCTTGATGAGGAGGAATCCGTAAACTTGAATTATCTGATCAATCCCAGTTTGGCAGTGCGTTTTAGTCTGGGTAGTAGGATACTTTGTATCACTACTAACCCCCAATCCATCAATTAAACGGAAAATTGTTTAATTGCATTTCCCTGTTTCAGAACCGTCGCTTTTGGTTTCAGTTCCGTCATCTTTTACGCACAAGTTTGTGCAAACACCAGATTTCTTGCAAGCTTTTCCTTCTGGAAGACTTTTCTTCTCGATGCAAGTACCTTCAACTAGATAGCAAGCTTCGTTCGCACTACATGCGGTTTTACCATCTTTTTCTGTATCAGCACTACAAGCAGTCGCAGCAAATGAATTAATCGAAAAAAATAAAGCTGCAAGTAATGCAATCAAGCTTAAAGATTTTTTGAACATGATTCTTCCTCCTTTGTATTTTATTAACAAACAAAATTTAGTTTGTGTTTGTTAATTATCTGGCCTAGTGCGCGAAAGATCAAGCTGTTCAATCTATAGCAAAATCAACTAAGTGATAAGATGATAGCGCTTGCTAAATACTATGAGGTTATCCTAAAATACTGCCTCCTAAGGATTTTTAACGTTGGATAAGATTATATGGTAGTTATTCGATTAGCACGTGGGGGCGCTAAGAAAAAGCCCTTCTTCAGTATGGTGGTAGCTGATTCACGATTTAGACGAGATGGTCGGTTTATTGAGCGGGTTGGTTTTTATAACCCCTCTGCAAAAGGTGGGGAAGAAAAATTGCGTATCCAATTGGAAAGAATTAACCATTGGAAATCGCACGGAGCTCAGTTGTCCGATACAGTCACGCGATTAGTGAAACAATTTGGTAGTCAACAGCAAGCAGGTTGAGTGAGAAAACTTCTATCGAGACACTAGATGAACAGTTAGTTCCAATGGGGCATATTATTGGGCCTCATGGAATTCTTGGTTGTGTTAAGGTGGCTTGTTACACTGAAAAAATAACCGCACTACTTGATTATCCAACCTGGTGGATAGGTAGTGACAGTAAAGCAGACATTTGGCACGAAATAGGCGTTAAATCCTATTTCGTTCATGCTGATAGGCTAGTTGTTTTGCTGGAAAATATTACTGATCGAACAGAAGCTATTAAGCTAAAAGGAGCACAAATTGCGATTCCCAAGAGTCAGCTTCCTGTTCTACCGGAAAATGGAGATGCTGGTTATTATTGGGTAGATTTAATTGGGACTCAGGTAGTTAATATTCAGAATGAAGTATTAGGGCGGGTAGTGGGATTACTGGAAACAGGTGCTAATGATGTATTACGCGTCAAAGATGATACTAAGGATAGCAAAGAAAGGTTAGTCCCTTTCATTGATCACGTTGTAATTCAGGTTGATCTTAAAAGTAAAAAGATTTTGGTTGACTGGGGGCTGGACTATTGCTAAAAGGAGCAAGTCTTGTCACTCGAGATTGATGTAGTTACACTTTTTCCAGAAATGTTCGATGCTGTTACAAAATATGGAGTAACAGGGAGAGCAGAAAAGAATAAAGTTTATCAATTAAATACCTGGAATCCTCGTGATTATGCAGAAGATAGCCGGAAATCAGTTGATGATAGTCCCTATGGCGGTGGCCAGGGAATGGTGCTGTTAGCGGCGCCACTGGAGAAGGCAATAGTCAATGCGAGAGCTAGACTTAAGTCAATTGGAATTGATGATGCCCATGTAATTTATCTGTCACCACAAGGTAAGTTGCTAGATCATGAGAAAGTTCTAGAGTTGAGCGGTTATGGTAGTTTGATTTTAGTATGTGGGCGATATGAAGGGGTAGATGAGCGCTTCATCACCCGATATGTAGACGAGGAAATATCAATTGGTAATTATGTTATTTCAGGCGGTGAATTAGCTGCCATGGTACTAATTGATAGTATAGTGCGACATCTTCCAGGTTCGCTTGGAGATAATAATTCTGCAAAAGAAGATACTTTTTCGGATCTATTGCTTGAATTTCCTCAGTATACTCGGCCTGAGATTTATAATGGAGAGCCGGTACCAAGCGTATTATTATCGGGAAATCATGCAAAAATTAAGCGCTGGAGACTGCAGCAGTCATTAGGCAAAACTTGGTTGAATCGACCTGATTTATTAGCTCAGAAATGTGAAGAGGGGCTCTCAAAAGAAGAAGAGCTTTTACTCGAAGAATTTAAACAGCAACAAGATTATAAATCTTAGAATAGAAAATAAGTGTATAGGGAGTGTGTATGAATCTGATTAAACAATTTGAGCAAGAAGAGATTGAACGATTAGGTAAAGTAATACCTAATTTTAATCCTGGCGATACAGTACAAGTAAATGTGAACGTAGTAGAGGGCGATCGAAAACGTGTTCAAGCGTATGAAGGGGTTGTGATTGCAAAACGTAATCGTGGTTTGAATTCTTCTTTCATTGTTCGAAAAATATCTAGCGGTGAGGGAGTAGAGCGAACATTTCAAACTTATTCCCCAATGATTGCGAGTATTGAAATAAAACGACGTGGGGATGTCCGTCGCGCAAAATTGTATTATTTAAGAAACCTATCAGGTAAAGCCGCCAGAATTCGAGAAAAACTTACGGTGCGCACGGAAGCAGTTGCAGACGATAAAAAGTAAGCTTTCTCCGCTCTAGGAATTAGAGAAGTTGAATACTAGCGTGAGTTTCATTTTCTATCTGATTGAATAAATTTTGATTAGTAGTTAGTGCAGAAATCGCATCGACAAATCAATCGCTTTGATATTTTTTGTTAAACTACCGATAGAAATTCTGTCGATACCTGTTTCAGCAATTGAGCGCACATTTGTTAATGTAATATTACCTGATGCTTCCAAGATGGCTGGTTGGGTATATTGTTGATTTAATATCACCGCATTACGCAGCATTTCGAGTTCAAGATTATCTAATAGAATCATTGTTGCGCCAGCGTGAAGTGCCTGGCGCAATTCATCGAGTGTTTCCACTTCAATTTCTATCATGATTTCAGTGGGAGCAATCGTTCTGGCCTTATGTAGCGTTTGGGCTATGCTACCTGAAGCAATAATGTGATTTTCTTTAATTAAAATGCCATCGTATAAACCTATCCGGTGGTTGGCTCCGCCACCGCATCTTACTGCATATTTTTCAGCATATCGAAGGCCGGGAATTGTTTTACGAGTATCAACAATTAACGCATGTGTGCCTGATACTGCTTTAACGTATCGATGAGTCTGAGTCGCAACGGCAGAGAGAAATTGCAGAAAATTCAGTGCCGAGCGTTCCGCCGTTAATATTGTGCGAGCATTTCCCTCTATTTTGCATAAAGTTTGATTAGGTTGAAGAACGTCTCCTTCCTTGACAAACCAATGAATTGCAATATCTGATGATAGCTGATTGAAACACGCCTCAAACCAAGCAATACCACATAATATTGCTGCTTCCCTACTAATGACTTGTGCAGCGATATTCGCGTCATTTGAAATAAGTTGAGCAGTTAAATCGCCACTTCCAACATCTTCAGCAAGCGCGATAGCAACATTTTTTCGAATTTCATCGATTTGCATTCTGAAAACTCATGTTAATTGATGCTTAATTAAACCATAGTAATGCAAATTTCTGCGATAAATTGCATATGAAGTTTATGAACTACTAGGATGAAGTTAAAGCCTCCAACCCAATTTATTATTGCCGTTCATAACGCTATCTACTAGAAAAGTTGGAGATGAGAATGAATTGGTCCACAAGCTTACAAAAGGAATCAAAATTATCCACATTAATCAAAGAATTTTATTCACTTTTATATAATTTAAATTGTGGCCTCAGACTATTAGTATTTCGAAATGATCAACTAAGATACCTAACGGTTTCACATGACCAACTTTTTTTATTGCTCATCTGCTATGGACTAACCGCAGTTATTGCTACCTATTGGATAACTGATCGCCCAGTATTCGAGTGGTATGGTTTGGGTTATCTCGGGATTGAATTAATTGGCACCCTATTGATTGGCTTTTTTTTGACAAAATTTCCTGGGAACAAAGACTTATTATTAAAGTTTTTGATATTGGTTTACTGCATTTCACCTTTTTTAATTCTGATTTTTTCCTTAGTCATATCAAAACTGCCTGACGAATATTATTTTCTTGGGTATCTCGCTTTTCTGGCATGGAAGTATAGTGCCTATTATTACATCGTATTACAAATACAAGATCAGAATAAAGTCATGGGACTGATGATAACCTGCGGACTTTTCATAACAGCTTATCCGTTAATCATTCATTCGCATACTTTGACTTTTTGGTACGAAGATTATTATCAAACGAATGAACAGCCAATTTACACGGGAGATGTACTTAATTACGTAAATCAGGAACAGCTTTATTACGATCAATATCAACTTTTACATAATTCATTGGATTTAATTCACCCCGGAGTGTTAGGGAAGTCAGAAATATTTTTTGTCGGATTTGGTTCAGATGCAACTCAAGATGTTTTTATGAAAGAAGCCAAGCATATACAGAATGTAAGTGATGCGTATCTTGGTACAAATGACCGATCAATGGTAATGATTAACAACATAGCAACGATGGATACGGTTCCCTTAGCAACATCAACAAATTTAGCACTCTCACTCGCACATATCAGTCGAAAAATGAATCTAGAGGAAGATGTACTGTTTTTATATTTAACCAGTCATGGTAGTGGTAATCATGAACTTTCCGTCAATATGTGGTTGCTGGATCTTAATGATATTCGTCCTGAAGATATTAAAGCATACTTAGATGAAGCTGGAATCCGTTGGCGTGTCATTCTAATTTCTGCTTGCTATTCAGGTGGGTTTATTCAAAAACTCCAGAATGAAAACAGTTTGATTTTTACGGCTGCAGCTGCAGATAAAACATCGTTTGGTTGCGTCAACGAAAATGAATTTACTTATTTTGGAGAAACTGTATTTGACCAAATTAAAAGAGAACCTTATTCCCTTGAAACAAGCTTTAAAATGGCAATCGAGAAAATTAAGCAACGTGAATTATCTGAAAATTTACCGCATTCTGAACCTCAGCTATTTATAGGAAATATGATGCTAGATAAGCTAAAGCAATTAGAGCAAGTGGCAAGATTTCCGTGATAACTTTTAGATAGTTTAGAAAAGTGATGAATTATTTCTCAGTTGCTAGTATTTCTAATAATGAGAAAGCTGAATTTGCACCGGAGATCGCTTGTTCAGCAGTGTTTTGATCCAAAAGATTTCTCTGTAGGAGTTGAAGTATTTCTCGCCAATGACCCTGTGAAAGAGTTGTAAGATGGGATAAATAATTGTGAGCACCTTCAATCTGTGCTCCAAGTACTTTCTTGCAATGACGTTCGATGATCTGACCACCTAGAGTAGAACCTTCGGTGGCATATAGAATACCTAATAAATAATAATCAGATTTGAATAATAATTTAGATTGAAAGTAGCTCTGCTGAGTACAAGGTGGTGCACAATTTAAAGTTTTTAAATCAGCATTGAGTGCAGCCAGTCGGTTGCGGTACAAGTTTTTATATTTTTGATTAATCTTGAAAAGGGGTAATTCTAACTTAGCCGAGCAATAAAATTGTTGCATGATACAGAGTAATTTCTGATAGTCCAGAATATTAACTTGCGGGTGAGTAATTCGTGCAAAAACGCCGAGCTGCTCTAATTTATTGTGTAAGGGCAGCGTTTTGCTTCTGAGAAAGAGCAGTCCATCGAAGGCCATTATGTAATGCGAAGTGGATAAAAAAAGATTAGTATTTTTTTAGCTATTGAAGATTCTGAATCAATAGTTCACGGAGTTTTAGACCAAGCAACCGAGATTCGGTGTTCCATGGGCGGCTTTGTCCAAAACGTTTTTCTACCCACTTTTCAAATGAACGACGCGGCGAAATACCTATATCACTTTCGTATTCAACTGGCTTGTTAGGGTTGCCACCCCATGCAACTTCGTGAATATATTCTTGACGACACAGATAAATACGAAACCAGTCTCCATTGCGTAATTTTATCTTGATGGCTAGCATTCCAGCAATTTGTGATAAAGGAAATTCGGGAATTTGATTTCTCAAGAAATCCCCACACCAAACAATATTTTCATTGTTCTCAATAAACCATAGATCAACAATTTCAAGTGTATCTGGCTCGAAGCCAAGCCCCCAATGCACGAATTGATCACGATGGCCAATTACGGCTCCATCAATTGCAAATTCTTGGGCTAACCAACCCCCAATTTGGGGCCAGGCAGTAAGAATATCGTTTTGGTAAGATAAAATTTGTTGTATTTTCATGAATCTTCTCATTAGTCCATCAATCAGTTGGATTCGGTATTTTGACTGATGCTCAACTAACTGCTTGGTATGTTCACGAACCAATAGGGATATTTTATCTAACAGCGCCAGGGATGGCGTATAGCGCTGGCAATTGTGGCATGCTACAAGACCCCAGAGCTCGTCCCCAACTATAATTGGGAAAGAAAGTGATGCTCGAACTCCCATATTTGTTAAATAAGCTGCGTGTATTGGTGAAACACTTCGAAGATCAACAAAACTAAGATCTGGGGGTGTGGAATCATGGGAAAGGATTTCGACGTTATTAGCTAAGGCATCGCTTATCATTCTCCACGGATTAGTCAGATAAAGCGCTCGCGCAATTTTAGGAACATCACTTGCCGGGAATCTTAGTCCTAAATAGCTGCCTGGTAGAGTTCTTGATTCTGTTTCAGCTGTTACTACACCATCTCCTTGATCTTGGAATTGATAGTACAAAATGCGATCAAATTTGATTAATTCATAAATTTTTTGTACCAAGTCCTGTGGTTCTTGAACAGAATTATCGGAATTGAGAAATTTATGAGTATTGGGGATCAAAGGTGATAGTAGATAGGGACCTGGTTTATGTGGAATGAGTTCAAGGGTGATTTGCAGTAGCGTATTACAGGATATAACTAAATCTAGCGCTACCCCGTCCTTTCCTTCGATCACTGCTGAGTGGATGGTTCTACTGCCTACTTTTTTCTCTAATGGCTGAGTTAACGCCAAGAATGGATCAGGTAGTACTTGACTGAGTTGGCAATTAGAGGAACTGGGTAAGAAATCAGTAATGTTTTTTGCAACATGTGTAATGATATTTTGTGAATTAACTACTAATAGTGTGCCATGCGATTGGATCGCTCCAGATAAGTGCAATTTTTCTTGCTCACACTGATCTAATGAATATTTATTCACAGCACTGATTAAAGAGTAGATTTTCGAATCGATTGACCTCTAGTGGCTTGGAAAAATAGTACCCTTGCACGGCATCACAACCATTCTTTGAGAGCCAAGCATATTGTTTTTCTGTCTCAACGCCTTCAGCAACCGTTCTTAGTTCTAAAGCATGCGCCAAACTTAGGATTGCAAGTGATATTGCTTCATCATCACGATCATTGCCGAGACCATCAATGAAACTTTTATCTATCTTGAGTTCGGACAAAGGCAATCGCTTTAAATATGCGAGCGAAGAGTATCCTGTTCCAAAATCATCGATGCTGATATCTATACCGTTCTGATGCAGTAAACTTAGATTGGCGATGACTACAGGACTACTTTCTAATAGCGTACATTCTGTAATTTCGACTTGAATTAATGTAGGAGGAACAGCTGCATGTTGTAACGAATGTATGATGAACTCCCCCATGTCTTTTTCACGCATCGCCCGAGCGGAACAATTAAAAACGATTGGAGGGAAATTTAATCTTAACTCCATCCATTTTTTTATTTGTACCAACAGCATTCGTAGTACTTCTTTGGTAATATCGAGAATGAGTCCACTTGTCTCACTGATTGGAATGAATTCAGCGGGAGGGATATTGCCTAATTTGGAATCCGACCACCGTAATAAGGCTTCTGCGCCGATTATTTTTTGCTCGGCACAAATGCTAAATTTAGGTTGATAAACTAGAAATAGGCTATGTGTACTCAATGCAGCGCGTAAGGCGTTTTCTAAAGTAGTTCGCTTTAGTAGTTGCATGTGCAAATCAGGGACAAAAAATTCTACTCGATTTCGTCCGAGTTCTTTTGCGCGATACATGGCAGTATCTGCGGCTTTGATTAAAGTGCTGTTATCACCCCCATCTTCAGGATAAAATGCAATGCCGATGCTGGCCGATACATACAGTTGTCGTTCTTGAATGATAAATACGGTAGCGAGCTCATCTGCAATTCGTTGTCCCACATAGGCTGCTGATTGGGAATTACAATCGGTAAGGATAGCAGTAAATTCATCACCCCCAAGACGTGCAACGGTATCAACATCACGTGTGATTTGCTTTAATCGGACAGCAACTTGTTTGAGTAAGGTATCACCGACATCGTGACCTAACGTATCATTGATATTCTTGAAGTTGTCAAGATCAATGAACATTAACGCAATTCGCTCACGCTTTCGTCTGGCCTGGGCAATCGCATGGGTTAAGCGATCTTGAAACAGAATTCGATTAGGCAAGCCAGTTAAAATATCATGCGCAGCTAAATATTCCGCTTTTCGCTGAGAATTGCGTATCGTGCTGACGTCAGAAATAACAGCAACATGGTAATCTATATTGGGATCATCACCAGCTACGCGATTGATCGTGATCCATTCTAACGATTCCTGGCCGTGTTTGTGCTTGATCCAAAGTTCGCCTTGCCAGAATCCCTTTTCTTTTAGGCTACGAGAAATGGAAATGTAGAAATTTTTTCTTTTCTGCCCTGATTTAACGAGTGATTCAATGGGCGTGTTGATGATTTCGTTTAAATCAAAGCCGGTTATTTGAGAAAAAGCGCTATTGACAGTCATAATATTTCCCTTGCTATCAGTGACGATAATAGCAACTGCCGTTTGATCAAAGACGCGAGCAGTGATACGAAGCTGCTCTTCAGCGTGTTTGCGCGTAGAAATATCTTCCGCCTCGATAATTAATGCAACTGGTGTATCTGATGTATCAAATAGTGCTTGATGATTTGCGAGTAGGTAATAATGAGTATCTTCTCGGTTAATTTGATACTCATTTGTGATGATTCTTTTAGTTCGGACTGACTCAATACCTGCATTCCAGATTAAACTGGCAAGTGTATGTTCAAAAAGCATAAAGTCAGTTTTGCCTATGACCTCAGTATCTTGTAATCCGAAAAATTCAATAAATCGACGATTAGCATATGTGTATGAACCACTCATATCTTTCATCGCGAAAATGATGGTTGTATTTTTCATCAAAGCGGTTAAACGCTGCTCTGATTCTTGAAGGGCTAACTGAGTACTTACGATATCGTGAACGTCTATAAAACTAACGATGAGTGAAACAACTTGATTTTCTTTACCTAATCCAGGTGTTACCGAAATATGGAAATGGCGATTATCAAGTTCTGTTAGAAAATGAGCGCGAGTCCTATGATCAAGCGCTTCACCAAGATTATGAGCTAAATTTGAAAGCCCCTTTGGGAGTTCTAAACGTGCAAACGGTTTTTGTAATGCAGTAAGATGCAAATTGAAGCGCCGCTCTGCTGCTGTGTTAAAGCGCGTTAAAATAAAACTACGATCGAAAACGAGTACTGGAAACTCTAAAGAATCATAAAGATGTGCGTACTCCTCTGAGATCGAGAATAATTCATTCGATCTAATGTTCAGTTCTTCATTTAAGCTTACGAGTTCTTCGTTTGATGCTTGTAATTCTTCGTTAGCGGCCTCTAACTCTTCATTTGTTGCTTGTAACTCTTCATTCGAGGCTTGAGCTTCTTCATTGAGTGCTTGCATTTCTTCATTTGCTGTTGCAAGCTCTTCTATTAGAGCTTGGAGATGCTCACGAGTAATCGCTAATTCACTCTCTAACTGCAGGTTTGGTTCAAGCAAAGGTGTTTCATCTTCATTCTGTGATTGATCGATTTCTGGCGTGAGTAAAAAAATAAAAAACTCATTACCAAAATTATCAAGAATAGAATTAATGAGAATGCGTAGAAATTGTTTACCTATCCGTCGCCGCCGCCCTCTTTGTAACAAATGTTTTTGTTGGCAGCGACGGAAAAGCGTTAAAACTTCCCCTCTTAACTCTGGGATTACCACTTCTGCTAGCCCTGATCCAGCTGTTCCGGAAGGAAAATGAAGATATCGGTTAACTTCTCCCGCAGAATGTAATACATCTCCGTTGCGATCGCAAAGTGCGACGACTAAGTGAAAATGCTGAACGAGCGCTGATAGTAATAACTCTAGCCGACGATGTTTTCTCTGAACAGGACTACTCGTTACGTTGGTAGAGAGGGAATTTGTTGATAGGCTTGTTGATTCCCCTTTTTTCTGGAAAACACGTTCACGGCGATTGATTTGCGAGAATAATGAGTCTCCGTGAGTCACACTTTCCGATTTTCCAAGAAATAAATAACCGTTTGGTAGTAATCCAAAATGAAAAGCTTGTAAGACCTTCTTTTGCAGAGTAGCATCAAAATAAATTAATACATTCCGGCAAGTTACTAGATCCAATCTGAGAAACGGTGGGTCAGATACTAAATTGTGTCGAGCAAAAACGATCATATCTCTCAATATTTTCTCGACTTCGTATGTTTGCCCAATCTTTCTAAAGTAGTTATCAAGTCTATCGGTTGGGATTTCAGACATCGATGCAGCAGGATAGATACCCCGTCGAGCGATATTCATGGCATCATTATCAATATCTGTTGCAAAAATTTGAATACGATATTGGGAGAGACGATCGCCTAAAATATCAGCAAATAAGATAGCAATGGAATACGCTTCTTCCCCGCTCGCGCATCCTGCTACCCAAACTCGGATTTCACTTCCAGGATCTTTCTGTTTAATAATTTCCTGAAGAGTTTGTTGTAAAACTGTAAAAACATGCTGATCACGAAAAAAGGCTGTTACGGAAATGAGCATATCCCTAGCCAAATTTTTAAGCTCTTCTGGATGTTCTTCAATCCACTCAAGATAATCAGATAAATCTAAGCACTCAGTTACGTGCTGACGGCGATGAATTCTTCGCGTAAGGGTACTTAATTTATATCCGGTGAAATCAATTTGTAATTGCTCTTTGAGATAAGAAAGGAGTCTTTTTAATGGATCAATATAGTGTTGTGCGTGATCTTCAAGATTAGGAATATCAAGTAGCTTAGGCAAAAAGTTTGCGATTTCAACCGGCGGCAAGATATGGTCAGCCACATTGGCTTCAATAGCGGATCTTGGCATACCATCATATTTAGCTGTATGAGGTGACTGAACGAGAGTGAATCCACCGGCAGCTTGGATTGCTCGTAGTCCGGCAACACCATCAGATCCAGTACCAGAGAGTATGATGCCAATCGCCGCTTCTCCTTCTTCCGCAGCAAGTGAAATTAAGAATTGATTAATGGAGGGCTTTGGAACAATTTTGGGAGAAGTGTCTACTAAGTGGAATTTTCCTTCCTGAATGAGCGCATTTGATTTTGCAGGCACCACGAAAATAGAGCCTGGTTCGGGAATATCGCCATCTTTTAATTCTTTGACTTTAAGTTGTGTTTCACGGCTGAGAATTTCAGCCATCATGCTTCTATAATCTGGAGATATGTGCTGAAGTACTACATAAGCGCATGGTAAATCTACTCGGAGATTGCTTACCAAGAGAGAGATCGCTTCAAGCCCACCCGCCGAAGCTCCAATTCCAACGATATAAGTTTTTCTAGTCTTGCCAGTCAATATAATTACCTTTGGGAAAAATAATTTCTTTTGCTGTTATATCGTTGATATATTTACATAGACAACTATATCTTGGATGGGGGTAAATTATCTGTAGCTATAATACACTTGAGTTAATTCATTATTAATATAGATTGGGGAAATATCCTTAATTTATCGCATCATATCAAATAGTTCCTAAATCCATCAATGATAGCGATGCGATAGAAGTAACCATCGTCGTTTATGCGCTACTTTATCCCTAAGTGATGGAGTGCTAGGATTACATAATTCTCATTTAAGAACCTTTATATCTAGCAAACTGAGGAAGAAAATCAAATGGCAGGTCATAGTAAATGGGCTAATATCAAACATAAGAAAGCAGCGCAAGATGCGAAGCGGGGTAAGATTTTTACGCGATTAATCAAAGAGATTACCATTGCGGCAAGGCTTGGGGGAGGAGACTCAAGCAGTAATCCACGCTTACGGTTAGCGATTGATAAAGCATATGAGCAAAATATGCCCAAAGACAATATCGAGAGAGCGATTAAACGAGGATGTGGTGATCTGGAAGGCGTTAGCTATGAGGAAATTCGATATGAGGGCTATGGAATAGGTGGGGCCGCGATTATGGTCGACTGCATGACTGATAATAGAACAAGGACTGTAGCAGATGTGCGCCATGCTTTTACAAAGTATGGTGGCAATCTCGGGACGGATGGATCAGTTGCTTTTTTATTTAACCATTGTGGCCAATTTCTTTATCCGCCAGGAACCGACGAAAATAAATTGATCGAAACAGCACTGGAAGTCGGCGCAGAAGATATTATCCATCATGAAGATGATAGCCTGGAAGTCGTGACTGCACCGTATGAGTTTGTCACCGTTAAAACTGGATTAGAAAAGGCAGGGTTTAAAGCAGAATTTGCAGAGGTAACGATGAAGCCGACGAATGAAACGCTATTGTCGGGTGAAGACGCAATCAAAATGCAGAAGCTATTGGATGCTTTAGAAAATATTGATGATGTTCAAGATGTCTATACGACTGCGGTTTTAGCGGAATAGATTACTTGCGATAAAAAGGGGGAGAAATTCGTATTCTTGGCATAGACCCAGGGTTACGTATCACAGGGTTTGGTGTGATTGATAAGGTTGGCAATAAGCTAACCTATGTCAGTAGTGGGTGCATTAAGACATCGGGCGATCAATTGCCGCAGCGTTTAAAGATAATTCTCGATAGCCTTAAAATGATCATTTGTGAGCATGAGCCAGATCAGGTTGCGATCGAGCATGTTTTCGTTAATATCAATCCCAAATCGACTTTATTGTTGGGTCAAGCGCGGGGCGCTGCTATTTGCGCGGCAGTCATTCATAATCTTATGGTGACGGAGTATACGGCATTACAAATAAAGCAAGCGGTTGTGGGGAATGGCCACGCTGCAAAAGAACAAGTCCAAGAAATGATTATACGATTATTAAATCTAGGTGGTAGACCTGGCGCTGATGCAGCAGACGCATTGGCTTGCGCAATTTGTCATGCACATAGTTTAGTGAATAATCGTTCTAATCTTGTTCTCAGGTAGTATGATTTAAACATGATAGCGAAAATATCGGGTGTGCTGCTTGAGAAACATCCTCCGCAGGTATTAGTTGATGTACATGGTATCGGTTATGAAATCGATGTGCCTATGAGTACGTTTTATCAGCTTCCCACCATTGGTGAGGCAGTCATGCTTCATACGCATTTCGTGATTCGCGAAGATGCTCATTTGTTGTTTGGTTTTTCTACCATTGAGGAGCGAGCTGCTTTTCGCCAATTAATCAAAATTTCAGGTATTGGTGCAAGAACAGCGCTCGCACTGCTATCTGGGTTAAGCGTGCTCGATTTACAAGAGACGGTCGTCAATCAAGATGCTGATAGATTGATCAAGGTTCCAGGTATTGGTAAGAAAACTGCAGAAAGGCTATTGCTTGAATTGCGGGATAAACTGAATATAGAGGTGCAACCCTGTTCTAGCGATTCCCCTGAAACGAGCAACAATCATGACATACTCAATGCGCTATTCTCGTTAGGTTATAATGAACGAGAAATAGGCTGGGTAATTAAGCAAATTCCTAAAGGTACGACAGTTTCGGAAGGTATCAAGCAAGCGCTGAAACTGCTTTCAAAAAAATAATGACCATCTGGTAGCTCCAATAGAACAACAGTGATAGAAACGGATCGTATCATTTCAGCAGCTCCTTCTTCCCAAAAAGAGGAAGTAATGGAGCGGGCTCTGCGTCCCAAACAGCTTGAGGAGTATATTGGCCAAGAAAAGATCAGGGAGCAATTGCAGATTTTTATTGAAGCGGCTCGCCGCCGAAATGAATCACTTGACCACGTACTACTTTTTGGTCCACCCGGGTTAGGTAAAACTACACTCGCCCATATTATTGCTAGAGAAATGGCAGTCAATATGCGCCAGACCTCGGGCCCTGTTCTAGAAAAGCCAGGGGATTTAGCTGCTTTACTGACCAATCTTGAGCCCCATGACGTCCTTTTTATTGATGAAATCCACCGACTTTCTCCCGTCGTTGAGGAAATACTCTATCCTGCGCTTGAGGATTATCAACTTGATATTATGATCGGGGAGGGGCCATCCGCTCGATCAGTGAAGATTGATTTACCTCCCTTCACGCTCGTAGGAGCAACAACCCGCGCAGGTATGTTGACTAATCCGTTAAGAGATCGGTTTGGTATTGTTTCACGATTAGAGTTTTATACACCGCAAGAATTGAGTAAAATTGTGCTCCGTTCTGCGCAATTGATGAATGTGGATATTCAATTGGACGGCGCCATGGAAATCGCGAGTCGGTCACGCGGCACTCCACGCATCGCAAATCGATTATTGCGGCGGGTGCGTGATTTTTCTGAAATCAAGGCACAAGGCTATGTGAGTCAAGCTGTTGCTGATGCAGCCTTAAAAATGTTGGATGTCGATGAAGTAGGCTTGGATATTCTCGATAGAAAGTTTTTACTGGCCATTTTAGAAAAATTTGAGGGTGGCCCAGTTGGAATCGATAACCTTGCTGCAGCCATTAACGAGGAACGTGACACGATTGAAGATGTGATTGAACCTTACTTAATTCAGCAAGGTTATCTCAAGCGAACACCACGAGGGCGTGTTGCAACGGACTTAACCTATCAACATTTTAAGCTACTGCCGCTTAGAGATAGCCCCAATGGGGATTTGTGGTGATAATTTGAAGAAAAAATTGCTTCCTATCGTTTTTTTGAAATGGAATACAACGAGCTCTTTGCCATTTTCCCCTGAAGATCAGGCATTTTCACATCCTGTCCGTGTTTATTATCAGGATACCGATACAGGGGGCGTTGTATACCATGCTTCCTATCTCAATTTTTTGGAGCGTGCCCGCTATGAATGGCTGCGAGATATCGGATTTAGTGTTGATTCCCTGATTAAAGAACATAAAACAATCTTTTTAGTTCGATCGCTTAATATAGAATATTTCAAACCGGCTGTGCTTGATGATTTATTGCAGGTCACTGTAGAAGTGGTTGATATGAGTAGAAGTCGTATTACATTATCTCAACAAGTCATACGTGACCAAATTAACTTGGTGAGCGCCACGATTCACGTGGTATGTGTTAGTGTAGATAACTTAAGGCCAATCCGTATTCCAACACCTCTTTTTCAACAAATTAATAGTTAAATTTTTATGAGTGCAACTGTAACCCAAGATATGTCACTGTTACATCTTGTAACAAGTGCTAGCCTTCCCGTCCAATTGGTCATGTTGATGTTGTTGATCGCATCTTTACTTTCCTGGTGGTTTATTTTCAGAAAATTGTTTGCGATCAGGGAGGCCATTAAGCAAAGTGATGAATTTGAAAATACGTTCTGGAGGGGCGTCGACTTAAACGCGCTCTATCAGCGTGCTGCTGGGGCAAGAGACAGAGCCGGTAGTATGGAACGTATTTTTGAAGCAGGATTTCGTGAATTCACTAAACATCAATCAGGAATGGATATTGGTGCAATTATGGATAGCACCCGAGGTGCAATGAGAGCAGCGTATCAGCGTGAGATGGATCGACTTGAAGCACATTTATCTTTTCTGGCGACTGTTGGGTCAGTGAGTCCTTATGTTGGATTATTTGGAACAGTGTGGGGTATCATGAATTCATTTCGTGAGTTATCGAATTTAACGCAGGCGACCATTGCTCATGTTGCGCCTGGCATTGCAGAAGCACTCATTGCGACTGCGATGGGATTATTTGCGGCAATACCTGCTGTCATTGCTTATAATCGATACGCTAGTGATACCAGTCAGCTAGCTACACGTTATGAGAGCTTTATGGAAGAGCTATCGAATGTATTGCAGCGACGCGCTGTAAAACTTTAGGATTCCAAGAAGCTAATGGCTAATCTTCGTAATAAACGTCGTTTAATGAATGACATCAATGTAGTTCCTTACATTGATGTGATGCTGGTTTTGCTCATCATTTTTATGATTACAGCACCCCTTATCCCACCGGGTCAGGTTGAATTACCTTCCATTGGTAAATCATCGAGTCCACCGGTAGAGCCATTGGAAGTTATTATTGCAGTAGACGGCAGTTTAACGTTACGTGATCGAGCACGTGCGGGTGATGAACAAAAAGTGAATCGCACGCAACTGATCGCAATCATTAAAAATAAGCAGGCCCAAAATACTGAACAGCCTGTTGTAATTGCTGCTGATAAGAATGTCCGGTATGAAGAAGTAATTAATATTATGGATGTTTTGGAGCAAGAACAGGTTAAAAAAGTAGGCTTGTTGATCAAGCCAAAATAAAAGTAACAATGACGACATTAGCTTGGAGAAGAGCTTCCGATGAAGAACCAGGGTTGATTCGGTCAGCTGCACTGGCATTATTGGTACATATCGTTTTTTTTGGTTTCATGGTGTTTGGCCTTAACTGGAGAAATGATCCCAATGAAAGTATGGCTGTGGATTTATGGAGAGACATGCCACAACAGCCCATTAAACCTCAGCCTGTAATTAAGGAGCCGATTAAAGAGCTTCCTAAACCAACCCCACCAGCTCAGGAGCCTGTTAAACCTCAACCAGAACCCGTTCAACCGAAATCGGAGCCGGTAAAAATCAAGAATCCACCACCGCGGAAACCTGCGATTGAAATCAAGGAAAAAATTGAGCCCCCTAAAACCATTCAAGAAGAGAAAAAAGTAGAGCCGGTTCAAGAAAAGGTACCCAAACCTGAACCGGTTAAAGAGCAAGTCAAAAAGCCAGAGCCGATTAAAGAAGTAGAAAAGAAGGTAGAGCCAGAAAGAGAGCTACCTGAAAAGGAGCAGAAAACGGTAGAGCAAGATGTACTCGCTCAGTTGGCTGCACAAAAAAGTAAAGCCTTAGATGAGATTGCAAAATATAAGGCGATGATACAGGCAAAGATTAGAAGCAGAATTGTCACACCGCCTGATCTTCCCGGTAATCCCATGGTCGAATTTCGAGTGACATTGTTACCTGGGGGTGATGTGCTCAAGGTTTCGTTACGAAAAAGCAGTGGTTATGCGGCGTTTGATGAGGCGGTTGAAAGGGCTATTTTTTTAGCAAAACCGCTACCTATTCCACCTGATCCAGCTTTATTTAAGGAATTTCGTGATTTTAGTCTCACGGTATACTATCAAGATGCTTTATAACAGCGAGTCGATTAATTAATTTGTTGAGAGTTCATATGCGAGTATTTACACGCTATTGTTATTTAGCACTCAGTTTATTGCTATGGAGTGCTCAGGTTCATGCCACACTAAACATTGAAATATTTGGAGGTGGTTCGAAAAAAATTCCTGTCGCAATTGTTCCTTTTTCTCAAGAAGAAAGACTTCCTCAGAGCATTACGGCTATTGTATCAGCCGATCTTGAGCGAACGGGTCTATTTAAAATGGTAGGCACTTTTGGCCAAACTCCGCATGAGCCGGGCGATATTGTCTATGCAGACTGGCAGAGTAGAGGGGCAAGTGCGATTGTTATTGGAAGTACTCATCTATTGCCAGATGGGCGAGTCGATGTACGCTTCCGTTTAATGGATGTAGCAAAAACATCCCAGATTACAGGATTCACCGGCGTTGTGCCGTCAGATCAATTACGCGTAGCCGCCCACCGAATTGCGGATATTATTTATGAGGCTTTGACAGGAGATATGGGCGTCTTTAGCACCCGCATTGCATTTGTAGCCAAAACGGGTAACAAATTCGCGTTACAGATTGCTGATTCTGATGGCTATAACGCGCATTCGATCATTGAATATTCTGAGCCAATCATTTCACCCGCATGGTCACCTGATGGGAGCAAGATTGCTTATGTCTCTTTTGAGAATAAGAAGCCGGTTATTTATGTGCAAACGCTGGCAACACGTGAAAGAAAGGCCGTTGCAAATTTTAAAGGAAGTAATAGTGCGCCTGCTTGGTCACCGAATGGTGACAAGTTAGCGGTTGTATTAACGTTACACGGTGGTTCGCAGATATTTTTAATTAATGCAGATGGTAGCGGTCTACAACGATTAGCCCAAAGTCCCGGTATTGATACCGAGCCCAATTTCTCACCCGATGGGCGGTCGATTATTTTTACTTCGGATCGCGGTGGAAGTCCGCAAATCTATCGAATGGCTATTTCAGGTGGTAACGCCGGTGTTGCAGAACGACTTACATTCGAAGGAAGTTATAATGTAAGTCCACGCTTTAGCCCGGATGGAAAAAGTTTTACTTATATTCATCGCAATGGTGATCGGTTTAATATTGCCCTGCAAGGGCTTGCCAACCGCCAAGTGCAATTATTGACGGATAGCAAGTTTGATGAATCTCCCAGCTTCGCTCCCAACGGAAAAATGATTTTGTATGCTACAGAAATAAGTGGACGTGGTATATTATCCGTCGTTTCCAGCGATGGACAAACGAAACAACGGCTTTCATCTCAAACGGGTGATATTAGAGAACCGTCGTGGGGTCCTTTGCTGAAATCACAGCGAAATAATCACTTCATTAACTAATTTGAAAAGGATAAGCAATGAAAAAATTATTAACAGTGCTGATTATCTGCTTGTTGTCGGCATGTGCAAGTCAAAATAAACAGTCAGCTGAAGTTGATGATCGTGCAATGGCAGGTGGTGGTTCCGGAAGTCAAGATGGAGCAGGTGCAGGTGGATTTGGTTTAAGCCCTTTGCGTGATCCTAATAATATTCTATCTCAGCGAAGTGTTTATTATGACTATGATAGCTATACCATAAAAAGCGAATATAGAGAGCTCGTGTTAGCACATGCACGTTATCTCCGTGATAATGGCGATGCAAAAGTCTTATTGCAAGGGAACACCGATGATCGGGGTAGTCGTGAATATAATCTTGCGCTGGGGCAAAAACGCGCTAATAGCGTGAAGAACGCGATGTTGTTATCTGGAGCACGAGATCAACAAATAGAAGCAGTAAGTTTGGGTGAAGAGAAACCCCGTGCGACAGGACATGGAGAATCTGCCTGGGCTGAGAATCGTAGAACTGATATTCTCTACCAAGGAGAGTATTAATGGTATTGCGCGCTTCTTCTTTTCTGGTTGTTGCGCTTTTATTGGTTAGTAAGCCCAGTATTGCTGGGCTTTTTGGCGATGAAAAAGCGCGCGAGCAGATCGATCTTTTGCAGAAACAAACACAAGTAATGGAAGCGCGCATTGCAGGAATGGAGGAATTGCTCAAAAGTAATGCATTAATTGAGCTTTATTCTCAAGTGGAAGGTTTTAAAATAGAGCTAGGAAAATTGACTGGCCAGATTGAGGTGCTGACTGAAGAAAACAAGTTACTTCGTAAGCAGCAGAAAGATTTCTATCTCGATTTGGATAATCGCTTGAATCAGGTTGAGTCGGGAGGATCAAGAGACTCAGGGAATACATCGCTGGGTGAATCTGATTCATCAACTGCATTGCCATCCGAAATTGAAATGACTGCACAAACAATCGATGGCTCGGAACGCGAAGCTTACCAAACTGGATATAATTTATTCCGGGAAGGAGATTATTTAGCGGCAATCAGTCATTTTGAGCAATTTCTCAAACAATATGCAAGTTCGAGTCTTGCGCCAGGAGCGGCTTATTGGATAGGAAATGCCCACTACGCACTGCGTAACTTTCAAGAAGCTATTTCTGCTCAACAACGTGTAATCGATCAATATCCTAAGAGCGCGAAGGCGCCTGACGCACTTCTCAATATTGCCAGTAGTCAATTGGAAATTCCTGACGTATCGGCTGCTAAAAAAACCTTAGAAAACCTTATCCAAAAATATCCCAATAGTGAGGCTGCTGGTAAAGCAAAAAAGCGCCTAACTAGCCTGAAATAATTTTTATCAAGAAGGAAGTTTTTACAGCTTCTTGCTTTTTTCTCCATGGAAAAGTTGCGAGTTAGTGAGATTTTTTACTCCCTGCAGGGTGAAACAACGCGTATGGGTTTGCCGACGGTATTTATTCGTTTAACTGGCTGTCCTTTACGCTGTGTTTACTGTGATACACAG
>SSFW01000019.1 GCA_008015595.1 Nitrosomonas sp.
ATGCCGTACTCGTTGAATTCAATAAAGCGTTGATGAAAGACCGCACACGCATGACAGTCAATGGCTTTACTGCGCTCGGATTGGTCGAAATGACACGCAAGCGAACGCGTGAAAGCCTAGCGCACATCCTATGTGAAACCTGTCCTACCTGCCAAGGCCGGGGTGAGATTCGAACGGCACAAACCATCTGTTACGAAATTTTGCGGGAATTACTCAGAGAATCGCGGCAGTTTAATGCCAATGAATATAGAATTCTTGCTTCACAACCCGTGATCGATTTATTTCTGGATGAAGAATCGCAAAGTCTAGCGCAGTTAGGCGATTTTATCGCAAAACCGATTAGCCTCCAGGTAGAGGCATCCTATACACAAGAACAATATGATGTCATCTTGATTTAGGAGCGAATGCGAGAGCGACAAGAAAAATTGCCTAAACTTTTTTAAGTTTAATCTGCCCCCCAACTATTGGCAGTTATTGCCATTTGTTTATTCATCCCTTTAGTTTTGCTAGAAATATTGATAATTTTGAGAGGGCTGCATCTGTTTGGCTACCTATTTTCTGGCCTGTAATCCCCTGCGTACGAATATTCGCTATGGAGTTGTCCCCTTTGAACTAGAACATAATATGTCCGCTCAAAGGGGACAACTCCATTCCGATTGTGCCACGATTAGGCATCATGCCGTGACCAATGCTTGGCGTGCTACGGCTCGACGCCGGGAGCAAGACCTTCATAGCCAGCAGCCAAATGCTCCTGTGCTTGCGAAAGCAGTTGGTCGTAGTTTGGGTCGAACGGCTCAACCAGTGTGCTCTCGATCTGCGCGGCCACCTCGGACAAGACAATGAACTCGGCGTTGTTGAGCAAACGTAGACGGTTCGACTCTTGGAAGCGCGCGAAGAACTCAAACAGCACAAGAGCCTGGTCTTGCGTAAGGTGAATGGCGACGGCTGCCGTAGCGAGTCCGGTTGAACGACCTGTTAGGCCTCACTCGATCTGACCGGGCTGAGTGGCTCCGCATCTAGCGCTTCTTCTCGGCCGTCCACCGCTGCAGAAATGGAGGCGCATCGCTCCATGAGGAGCCAAAACCGAACCCGGAGAGGTCCTTACCATCTTCAAGCATCGCCGCGTAAACGGCACCCGTTCGTTTGTTGATTGCAAACGCGGCTTCGTCGTCGCCGCCGTTGTGCGGCATTAAGCCAGAAGCGACAACCCACTCGCCTTCCAGCTCTGTCTCTGAGGAAACCACAATTCTCTCGACGAATGCGTCATAGCTGTCGCCCAAGATTAAGCGAAACTTTGGCGCCCAGGTCTTAGAGCGAACTAGGTCGTATGGTACTTCTCCAACTTTGGTGTCAGGCTCAACAACTGGTCGACTCCCACAACGCTCGCGTATGGTTGCTTCTACTCCCCAAACACCTACTTGCTGCTGGCTTACTGACGACTCGGCACGGGCCACACAATCATCCCACTCCTTGAGTGGTCGCGATGTAGAAGCGAAAGCAGGGGTTGCGGGTGGTTGAGGTGTGCTTGCCGCAGCTTGCGGCGGGTTATTCACGACTGTGACATTGCCGGAAACTGTGCCGATCTGTGTCCCCACCGATGATGCGCTCTGAGCCACATGCGGTTGAGGTGCTTCGGGATTCCTTGGCCAAAAGGAAAGCGCCAATGCAACAAGTGCAAGGAGTGCAGAGAGAATTCCTGCAATCCAGCTCGCCCATTCGGTTCTTGGGTTTGCGGCCATTGTGATCCCCTTATGTTTATACTAATTAACAGACTTATCTGTCATTTTATCAGACATGTTTAGATCCACAAATTAAACGAATCATTAAACAGAGATAAACACCGGTTTTCGAATCAGCTTCAGGATAAACTCAGGTCAAAGCATTACAGTTTCGTACTGAGCAATTTGATATTGCTGGGATGAAGTATTTGCCAGTTGCGCTACCTTTCACGGCCAGGTTTGATAAAGTCGCTCTATAAAATGGGGCAACTCCAACGTTAGCTCTATTACTGTGCGTTAACGCACAGATCAAATTTCTTACCCAACGTATTCTTTTAAAAATAGCTTGCTTGATCTGCATCATTTTAGTTGCGCTGAGAGCAAGCGAGAAAAGCCTGATTAATCATTTTTCAGGATGCACTCATGGCTTGGGTAGGTTTCTTATCAAACTTTATAGGTAATTTTCATGATCCATACCAATAGTGATAACTTGGGGTTCGGTATGTCTGTTCGCCATGCTCAAAAAACAATAGCAAAAGATTTAACACTGGGCGATCGGTTTAAATTAGGGCTGTTTGCATTATTGGGGTATGCAGTCGTGCATGGAATATGGTTTGGGTTAGGGGTATTGCTGATCGCGACGATCGTTTGGGTTGATTATGCTGCGCCATCGGGCCTAACGCATGTCGTACTGATTACCTTGATTCCGATTCTTTTATTACTGCTTTCAGTTTTAAGAATTCGATTGGAAAAACCTCAGGGCTATGCGTTGCGGCCAACTGATTTCCCGGAACTTTTTACTTTGCTGAATGATATAAGCAAATGTATTCATGCGCCCAAAATCGATCAAGTCATTTTGACGAGTGAGTTAGACGTTACGATTATACAAACACACAAATTAGGCTTATGGGATTGGTCTCATAACACCCTGGTTGTTGGTCTTGAATTGCTATTGATCCTTTCTCCTCGACAAGCCAATGCGGTGTTGATTCATACATTGGGACATTATTCTAAAAAGTATCATGGCTTTGATAATTGGATTTATCAAAGTAGAAAGAATTGGCAGCAATTACGCAACACATTAGATCGTACCCATGGGGTAGCGCCGATGTTGTTGAAACATTTCTTTAATTGGTATTTACCAAAATTTAATGATTTTTCAGCAGCGGCTATGCAAGCGAGTGAATATCAAGCAGATGCATTGGCTGCTAAGATGATTCATCGTGATTGTGTTGCGAATGCGTTGATCAGCCACGAGGTGGTTGGTCCATTCGTTGATGAAACCTATTGGCCGACATTCTTTCAGCAGGCCGATGATTTACCCAAACCACCTTCTCCGTGGGAAAGCTTGCGACATTATTTAGTGAATGATTTATCAATGAGAGCAAGCCTGAAAAGGCGGTTACAACAATATTTATTAACACAATGCGATGCATTGGATACTGATCCCTCGCTGAACGATCGTCTAGCCGCATTGAACGTTCATGCAGAATTACCAGAGCCTTCGATGATCTCAGCAGCAGAAATCTGGTTTGATTCAAAATATCATCGGGTGATCCGTGATTTTGATCAGATGTGGCTGGAAATAAATGCTAAACGTTGGGAAGAAAGATATGAATATGTGAAGCAAGCCAAAATACGGCTTGAGTACTTGCGCAATTTTAGTTTAGTAAAAATGACAGATGACGCGTTATGGGAAAAAGCCCAACTTGAAGCCAAATTGGGTGATAAGGATCAAGCGATCTTGGCATACCGGAGTTACCAAGATCGTTTTCCGGATCATGCGCTGGCTGCCTTTCATCTGGGATGTTATGCAAGTGCCGCCGGGAGTGATGAAGTGCTAATTCAAATGAAAAAAGCGCTGACACAGGCAGATTTAGTTATTCCAGCTTGTCAATATGCCTGTGAGTATTTAGCTCGCAATCACCGCAAGCAGGAGTCACATTGGTGGCAACAACAGGCTGAACGTCAATTAGCTATCGATCATCAGGCAGATGTTGAGAGAACAGAATTAGCCGATTCAGATCAAATCATTGCTTACGAGAGTGATGATGCAACCTCATCTTATCTTGCTGAAAAGCTACACGAAACGAGAAAAATAACCAAAGCGTGGATCGCTCAAAAAATAGTTCAGTATTATCCTGAATATCCTGTGTTGGTCATTGTCATTGAGTGCAATCACTTATTTGTGAATGAAATGACATTGATTGAGCAATTGAATAATCAGCTTCATTTGGGCTGTGCATTTTTTGTCATTTCAAAAAAGGGGCCGTACCCATCCTTGGCTAAGCAAATTTGTGCGCTAAATGATCGAATCATCTGAGATTCAAGAAGAACCAATGCGACTGAATTGATTACCGCATTCAACTCAAGTTGATAGAAGGCTGTGATAAACTAGTCTTTCTAATCGAGATCTTGAAAGGAAATAGCTGCAGCATGCTGTTGATGATTGATAATTATGATTCGTTTACCTATAACCTCGTGCAATATTTTGGTGAGCTTGGTGAAGCCGTCGAGGTGTTTAGAAATGATGAAATCACGCTAGAACGAATTAAAGCGCTTAACGCACAACGAATCGTTATTTCACCTGGGCCTTGTACACCTAATGAAGCGGGCGTATCCTTATCGCTGTTGAAAGAATACGGTGGTCAGGTTCCTACGTTAGGGGTATGTTTAGGACACCAGAGTATTGGGCAGGCTTTTGGTGGAAGAATTGTGCACGCCAAGCAAATCATGCATGGCAAAACGTCACCGATATACCATCACGATATGGGGGTATTTCAAGGTCTCCCCAATCCATTTACTGCGACCCGTTATCATTCCCTGGTGATTGAGCGGGAAAGTCTCCCGGATTGCTTGGAAATAACGGCTTGGACCGAAGATGGGGAAATAATGGGGGTTCGCCATAAATCACTGCCTATTGAAGGGGTGCAATTTCATCCTGAATCGATACTCAGTGAACATGGACATCAACTCCTCAGAAATTTTCTGGCCAGTCGCTAAGCTTAGCTAAATTTTCCAAACTTTTATGATATGAGTCCCCAGGAGATATTAACTCGAATTATCCAACATCAGGATATTCCGCATGATGATATGCTGATCTTGATGCGTCAAATTATGCAAGGGGAACTATCACCGGTTCTAATCGCTGCGATCATTACAGGATTACGCGTCAAGCGAGAATCAATCGATGAAATTGCGGCAGCAGCGCAAGTAATGCGCGAATTTGCGACGAGTGTGGAAGTATCGGATACGGATCACTTGATCGATACTTGCGGTACTGGCGGTGATACGTCGCATACTTTCAATGTATCGACTGCATCGGTGTTTGTCGCAGCGGCGGCGGGTGCAAACGTCGCGAAGCATGGCGGGCGTTCAGTATCAAGTAAATCGGGGAGTGCGGATGTGCTCGAAGCACTTGGCGTAGATTTGAATCAAACACCGCAACAAATCGCGCAATCGATTGCCGACATTGGTGTTGGGTTTATGTTTGCGCCTAATTTTCATAGTGCCATGAAGCACGCAGCGCCGGTACGCCGTGAATTGGGGGTAAGAACGTTATTCAATATTTTAGGTCCCCTTACCAATCCTGCCGGTGCTCAAAACCAGTTATTAGGTGTTTTTGATGCAAAATTAGTGAATCTATTAGTCAGTGTGCTCCATCGACTGGGAAGTCGACATGTGATGGTCGTGCATGGCTTTGACGGATTAGATGAGATTACGATTACCGGTAAAACCTTGATAGGTGAACTAAAACAAGGTGAATGCCTAGAGTACACGATTCAACCGGAAGATTTTGGAATGCGGAGTGCGCCGATTGAGGCCATCCGAGTTTCCGATCTGACTCAAGCAAAAGAAATGCTGCTTTCTGTGCTTGATAATCAACCCGGTCCAGCAAGAGATATTGTTTCACTGAATGCGGGTGCAGCGATTTATATTTCTGGAATCGCTCCTTCACTATCGCAAGGCATTGCGGTTGCTCAAGAAACATTGGCAAGCGGTGCGGCCAAAGCAAAATTACAAGAGTTGGTTAACTATTCCCGCCGGGAAGCACGCTAAATACTCCGTTATCTATGTCTGATATTCTTAATAAAATTCTTACTGTTAAAGCGCAAGAGGTTGCGGCTGCAAAAGCCCTAAAATCGTTATCCAACATTCAAATAGCAGCAGAATCTTCTGGACAAGCTCGGGATTTTGTCGGCGCGATACAAACCAAACTAAACCAGGGTCAACCGGCTGTCATTGCAGAAATCAAACAAGCAAGTCCGAGTAAAGGACTATTGCGAGGATGGATCGTTTCTCATCAAGCGGCTACTGACTTAACATTGGGTCGCACTCAAGATGTGGTCATCGAAGGGTTTGAACCCGCAGCCATTGCAGCGAGTTATGCGAAACAGGGTGCCGCTTGCCTTTCGGTATTGACCGATAAGCAGTTTTTTATGGGCAGTGCAGATTATCTTAAACAAGCCCGTGCCGCGTGTAACCTGCCAGTTTTGCGTAAAGATTTTATGATCGATGCCTATCAGATCTATGAAGCAAGAGCGATGGGCGCTGATTGCATTTTGTTGATCGTATCGGCTTTTTTATTATTTCCCTATCGGGATGAGTCCGGGATTACTGATCCATTAGAACGCATGCGTTATTTAGAGAAACTTTCCCATTCGTTGGGGATGGCCGTATTGGTAGAAGTGCACGATGCAGATGAATTAGCGCTAGCTTTACAGTTATCGACCCCCTTGATCGGCATCAACAACCGTAATTTGCGTACTTTTGAAACGCGTCTCGATACTACATTGCAATTACTGGATCGTATTCCTTCGGAGCGCATCGTCATTACAGAGAGCGGCATAAAAGCAATGAGCGACGTGCAATTGATGCGCTCACATCAAGTACATACGTTTCTCGTGGGAGAAACGTTTATGCGCGCTGATGATCCAGGTATCGCAATGCAGCAGCTCTTTTTTGCTTGAGGGATGCGTTAAATTAGTAGTTCTCGTATTGCAATCTTCCTTCGCGACGAATCAATTCATCGATCGTGAGACCAATTGCCGGTTTTCCGTTGAAGATCGTACCCACGCGTTTGCTATTGAAGTGTTCTAACATGGTTTTATAAGCCCTGGGTGGTAGCGGGAAGAACTCAACTTCTTTGACAAGCAGCAGCGCATTTTTCAGATAAAAATCGACGAATTCCCTAACTTCAGGCTTATCCGTTGATTTGATATTCACATAAATAAAAACAGGGCGCGATAACGGTTGGTAGCTTCCATCTTCGACGGTATCAGAGGAAGGAAGAATCGCGCCTTTGCCATTATTAATGGCGACAGCAGTAACTCGATTTTGGTTTTCAATGTAGTAACCAAAGCCAAAGAAACCAAGTGCATTTTTATTGCTCGCGACGGCATCGACTAGGTGATTATCGTTTTCCGATTGAGTGAAATCATTACGGATTGATTTAGCGCGTCCGATAATTGCCTCGGTAAAATAATCGTATGTTCCTGAATCCTCATCAGCCCCATAAAGACTGATTGGTTCGTCAGGCCAAGCTGAGTTAATTTGTTTCCACCTGGTGATGTTACCTTGTGCCGCAGGCTCCCACATTTTTTTGAGCTCAGCTATTGTCATCCGAGTACTCCAGTTATTAGCGGGATTGATCGCGACGGTCAAGGCATCGTAAGCAATCGGGATTTCGATATATTGAATACCTGAATTTTTACATTGCTGAATTTCATCGCGGAGTATCGGTCGAGAAGCATTAACGATGTCGATCTCACCGCGGCAGAATTTTTTGAACCCACCCCCACTACCTGAGATATCAACAACTGTCGTTACCGTATTATTTTTTGCGATCTGAAATTGATCAGCAACGATTTTAGTGATCGGATAAACCGTGCTCGACCCATCGATCTTGATGGTTGGTTGTGCATGAGCGACTAGCGCTAGATGACTGCAAACAAACAATAAAACAACAAAACTAAAGCGGTTAAGATAATGCGGTAACTGCAACATTTTATCCTCCAATAGCGCGATTGCATTGCTGCAACGAGCGGCAAGTGTATGGTTCATTCTCATAATTAAAACATGTTTCCAGTTTGTATTCATTTGAAACATGATTTAGAAATCTACAGTAATTTGCGTGAGGAATGCACTGAGGTCGCCATTATTCCAACCGTGAGTGCGCGCACCGGCTCCACCCGAATAACCATTGGTATTAGTAATCGGTGTGCCAGCGGTATTGATATTGAACACATGAATGATGTTGCTTTGGAATTTAACATTCGAGTGCGGATACCAATTGAGCCCAAATCGGAACATATCCATTTCACCACCTTTGATCGCGCCGGAATTCATATCGATGTAGTCATAGCCGGCAGCAATTTCCCAGGCACCCAGACCTGTGCCATTCCAATGGAAGGGTTTGTGCGGTTTAAGTCGATTCGCTGCACCGTTTCGAACATGGTAGGTTTTTGATTCGCCAGTCAGGAAATAGCTGATAAATCCATAGTAACCCGTGAGGTGTTCGCCATCGTATCCCACCCCATTGATATTGGTTCGTAAATACTCAGCTTGCGCTGAGAAGGGTCCATAAACAAACCAGCCTTCAGCACCGTAACGATCATAGCTTGTGACTTGACGGCGATTAGGGTCATTTAATGCCCCCGTGCTTAAGTTACCGGTGTTGAGAATATTGGTGCGATCAACGTTAGTGCCGGGGAAAGCAAAAAACGACATACCACCGCCGCCGCCGATTTGACCTTCACCGACCATGGTGCCATCCGCACGGTACTGGGTATTGACTTCGGTATGACCGGCTGAAATACCGACATGCATGAATTTCGTGTCGTCTTCCATCCAAGGTCTTCCGGAAACACGTCCGATTCCTTGCCAACCGGTGTCGCCAGAACCGTTATTGCGATTTTGGTTACCATTGGCATTGACTGAAGTCGAAGCAGATGACCATGAACCAATCGGTTCAGTTTGGAAAGCAATACCCGTTTGCCAGCGTTGCACCGCATAGTTTGCACCGATACCGGTTTTATAGGTATTGGGGTTATCAACAAAGGCATTGACTGACATATGCCGCTCAATGAAGGTGAGGTAACGGTTGCTCGCTGCTTCTTCCAAACTGAACGGTTCTTTGAATGAGCCTAATTTATAAGAAAGCGCGTCGGTATGATTCAACCGCACGAAGGCATCGGTAATGCCAGAACCAACGGTACCATTACCACGGCTGAAGTCATATTCAAACTTGTAGTCCCATACTTTATAGAAGGTACCCTCTACCCCTAAACGGGCACGGCGAATATTCATACCGCTGTTCAATTCGTTTGCGGTATTGGCCCCAAATGCAGGATCGGGGTCATTCACAAAATTGTATTGCGAAGCTGGTTGTATCCGCCCGTTGAGTGATACCGAGAAGTTGCCATCTTTGGTTGCCCAATGTAGACCTCGGTCGTCAAAGTTGCCATGAATCTTTTCGACTTCTTTCATGCGTTCTTCGAGCACTGAGACTTGATTTTTAAGCTGCTCCTTGGAAGCTTTTTCCCGTATTCTTTCAAGGCGGTCACCCGTAGGCTGATAACTCCTATTTGCTTCTGCATTCTCCTGAGTAGGGGCCAATTCCGTTACTTCTGTTTTTCTCGAAGTTTCTGGAGCAGCTTTTGCAGATGAGCTTCCAGATTTTTCGTAGGTTCCTAGATGAACTCTACCAGGGCCAGGTTCTGCAAAAATTTGCTTGGTTTTGGTATCAACGTATAAATCGAGTGCGTAAAGCGGAGTGGAAACACTAAAATTGAAAATTGCGATTGCCAGAATCGTGCTAATTTGTCTTTTCATGGGTTTAATCCAAGATAGAAAATAAAGTTAAAAATCTGGCAACCTTTATAAGCTACACATGTTACAAAATTATTACAGTCATAAAATATTCATAATTGTGTAACGCAACTGTTTGATTAAATGGTAGAAAAATATGAGCTTGTTTTGAGTTAGAAATTACGCATGAAAAAACCGGTGAAAATGCTGTACGAAGTAATTAATGAGAAGAATCATCATTTAGTAAAGTCTTGGACGAAAGGCGTGATATTTGATGAAAACGCCAAGAAACAAGTCTTGAACATCGCTTCGATGCCATTCATCCATAAGCATATTGCCATCATGCCCGACGTACATTTAGGCAAAGGTGCCACAATTGGCAGTGTCATTCCTACGATAGGAGCGGTTATTCCAGCAGCGGTGGGTGTTGACCTGGGGTGTGGCATGATGGCAGTTAAGACATCACTAAAAGCCACCGACTTGCCAGATACGCTGAGTAATCTTCGCCATGAAATTGAAAAGCAAGTACCGCATGGACGTTCCAAACAGATTAAAAAAGGGAGAGATAAAGGAAGTTGGGGTGAATTGCCCGAAGACGTCATCCAGGCCTGGTTACCCTTGCAGAATCGATTTAATCGGTTGTGTAATCAGCATCCCTGGCTCGAGAAAACTAACCATAGAAATCATTTGGGTACGTTGGGAACAGGCAATCATTTCATCGAATTATGTTTAGACGAGAAGAATCAAGTTTGGGTCATGTTGCACAGTGGTTCACGGGGGGTCGGTAACAAGATTGGTTCCGAATTTATCGAAAAAGCAAAAAAAGACATGGAGCGATGGCTTATTCATTTGCCAGATAAAGACTTAGCCTATATTCCAGAGGGCAGCGCGCATTTTGATGACTATATTAATGCAGTATCGTGGGCACAAGATTTTGCACGCATCAATCGAACCGTGATGATGCAGCGAACGTTAGCGGCGATGCAGAAAATATTGGAAAAACCCTTTACTGCTGAGTTAGAAGCAGTGAATTGCCATCACAACTACATCAGCCGGGAATATCACTTTGGCCAAGATGTGTGGGTAACGCGCAAAGGGGCTGTTTCCGCTAAATTAGGTGAAATGGGGATAATCCCCGGTAGTATGGGGGCGAAGTCATTTATCGTGCGGGGTTTGGGCAATGCCGAGAGTTTTTGTAGCTGCAGCCATGGTGCAGGGCGTGTCATGTCACGCGAAGAAGCGAAACGTCGGGTTTCATTGGATGAGCATGTGCAAGCCACAGCCGGTGTGGAATGTCGTAAAGATAAAAGCGTGATCGATGAAACGCCAAGTGCCTACAAAGACATTGAGAAAGTTATGGCAGCGCAAGCGGATTTGGTCGAGATCGTGTATACCCTGAAACAGGTTTTATGTGTTAAAGGGTAACTGATTAGAGATATCAAAAGATAAGTAAGATCAAATTTTAGGCAATGTGACACCTTGTTGGAATTGATATTTACCTTTCCGGTCTTTATACGAAGTTTCGCAAATTTCGTCTGATTCAAAGAAAATCACTTGCGCAACCCCTTCGTTTGCATAAATTTTGGCGGGGAGGGGGGTCGTGTTGGAAAATTCGAGCGTTACATAACCTTCCCATTCGGGTTCAAACGGTGTGACATTGACGATGATACCGCAGCGCGCATAAGTCGATTTTCCGAGGCAAATGGTCAGCACGCTGCGAGGGATACGGAAATATTCCACCGTTCGGGCAAGGGCAAACGAATTGGGGGGAATGATGCAAACCTCGCTTTTGACATCGACAAAGGAATTGGAGTCGAACTGTTTAGGATCGACAATCGTGGAGTTTATGTTGGTGAATAGCTTGAATTCATCGGAACATCGGATATCGTAGCCATAGCTCGATGTTCCATAAGAGACGATATTCTGGCCTTCTTTTTGCTTAACCTGCCCTGGCTCAAATGGTTCGATCATTCCGTGTTCCATTGCCATTTTGCGAATCCATTTGTCCGATTTGATCGCCATAGTGAAATTAGTTATCTTCCATGATGATTTGAGTAAATACGTCAGAATAATCTTTGTTAAGGTTAGCAATTTTAGCCGCCACGCGACGGGCGATCATCCGATACGCATCCGCAATTGCGCCATCGGGTTCTGCAATAATGCTTGGCCTTCCTGCGTCTGAATGTTCGCGAATTCTGATGTCGAGGGGCAGCGCACCGAGAAGCTCGACGTTGTAATCAGCACACATTTTTTCACCGCCCCCCGTACCGAAAATATGTTCGGTATGGCCGCATTTTGAGCAGATATGCATACTCATGTTTTCCACGATGCCCAGAATGGGAACGCCTACTTTTTCAAACATCTTTAAACCTTTGCGAGCGTCAAGCAAGGCAATGTCCTGAGGTGTAGTAACGATAACCGCACCCGTGACTGGAACGCGTTGCGCTAGGGTGAGTTGAATATCTCCCGTTCCGGGTGGTAAATCGATGACCAGGTAATCTAAGTCATGCCAGCGCGTATCATTGAGTAATTGCTGCAAAGCTTGGGTCACCATCGGTCCGCGCCAGACCATCGGGGTTTCAGCATCGATTAACAGACCGATCGACATGGCTTGAATACCATGTGCCATCATTGGTTCAATGGTTTTTCCATCTGGAGACTCAGGGTGGCCGGTAAGACCGAGCATTTGGGGTTGGGATGGACCATAAATATCCGCATCGAGAATACCAACGTTAGCACCTTCGGCTGCGAGTGCAAGTGCAAGATTAACGGCGGTTGCGGATTTTCCCACCCCGCCTTTGCCAGAAGCAACCGCAATGATATTTTTAACCCCTGGAATCAACTTAACGCCGCGTTGCACGCTGTGTGGAATAATTTTGCTAAATACGTTTACCGTAACCGTACTGACGCCTGCAATCGATTTCAACGCTTCGCTGATTTGCTGACGAATCGATTCCAGCATGGTTTTAGCAGGGTACCCCAGTGCAATATCGAGTGAAACGTGGTTATCAACGATCTTAATGTTTTCTACTGCTTTACTGCTGACATAATCTTTACCAGTAGTCTGATCAATGACTGTTTTCAGGGTTTCCTCAATGTGTTGTTCGGTTAGTGCCACACGGTGCTCCTTTTGCATAAATCATTAAAATGAAAGATTTCGATGTTAACAAATATCGAGGGTAACTATCCAGTTTGTTACAATTTACGTTTATAAACAATATAACAAAGATAGTCTATCAATGAGTTCACGCAAACTTCTCGTTACATCAGCACTACCCTATGCAAATGGCAGTATCCACCTAGGTCATCTGGTGGAATATATCCAAACCGATATTTGGGTGCGTTTTCAGAAAATGCAGGGGCATACGGTTTATTATGTTTGTGCAGATGATACGCATGGCACGCCAATTATGTTGCGTGCTGAGAAAGAAGGATTAACACCCGAAGCGTTGATCGCACGTGTTCATGGGGAACATTTTAGTGATTTTACGGGTTTTAATATTCGCTTCGATCAGTATTACAGTACTCATTCTGCGGAAACACGCCATTATTCAGAGGATATTTATCAAAAATTAAAAGCGGCGGGATTAATCACTGTACGTGCCATCGAGCAGTTGTATGATCCGGTTAAGCAGATGTTTTTACCAGATCGCTTTGTGAAAGGGGAATGCCCCAAATGTGGCGCCAAGGATCAATATGGCGATTCTTGCGAAGTATGCGGTGCCGCCTATGCACCGACTGAATTAAAAAATCCGTATTCAGCGGTTTCTGGCGCAACACCGATTAAAAAAGCTTCTGAGCATTTCTTTTTTCGGTTGTCCGATGAACGTTGTGCCGATTTTTTACGGCGCTGGACGCGGGAAGCGAATCATTTACAAGCCGAAGCAGCTAACAAGATGCATGAATGGCTGGGGCAAGCCGGTGAAAATAAACTTTCCGATTGGGATATTTCCCGTGATGCTCCCTATTTTGGTGTTGAAATCCCCGGTGAGACAGCCAAATATTTTTATGTTTGGTTAGATGCGCCCATCGGCTATATGGGTAGTTTTAAGCACTTCTGCACCCATCATGGAATTGATTTCGATGAGTATTGGAAAAAAGAGAGCGATACCGAGCTCTACCACTTCATTGGAAAAGATATTCTTTATTTCCATGCACTGTTTTGGCCCGCAATGCTTGAGAATTCCGGGTACCGTACCCCTACGCAAATTTTTGCACATGGTTTTCTAACAGTGAATGGCGAAAAAATGAGCAAATCGCGTGGAACATTTATTACCGCAGCGAGTTATTTGCAGCAACAATTAAATCCGGAATGGTTACGTTATTACTATGCTGCAAAACTTAATGGCACGTTAGAGGATATTGATCTCAATTTAGAGGATTTTGTTGCACGCGTGAATTCCGATGTGGTCGGTAAATTTGTAAATATCGCGAGTCGCTGCGCTGGATTTATTACTAAACGATTTGAAGGTCGATTAGTTGAAGGTGAAGATTATCGGTTATTGCAGCAAACGATCGATACGCAGTTTGCAGCCCGGCAAGCTGGCGTCATCGAGCAGGCTTATGAGGCACGGGATTTCTCGACCGCAGTTCGCCATATTATGAAACGTGCGGATGAGGTCAATGAATTGATTCATGAACTGGCTCCGTGGGATATCGCTAAAGATGCAACAAAAACCAGCTAGCTACATCGTGCTTGTAGCCTCGGCATACAAATGTTTTACCTGCTTTCGAGTTATTTAAAACCCATTCTTCCGGCAACCGTAGAAAAAATTGAACAGTTTCTGAATTGTGATTCCTTGAAATGGCCAACTCAGGCGGTAGGACAACCTTTGTCCAGTTTATTACTACCTGCAGGCCACTTAATCAATCCTTACCAACATCTCATGACACGAATCGAACCGAAACAAATTGAAGCGATGATTGCAGCGAATAAAGCCCCCGCTGATGCTCAGGCCCCAGGTGCGCAATCAAAAGTTCAACCATCGGATATCGCACCAATCGCAGAAACTATCTCGATTGAGGACTTCAGTAAGATCGATTTACGTATTGCCCGAATTGTTGATGCGCAGCATGTGGAAGGGGCTGAGAAATTACTGAAGCTTACACTGGATATCGGTATTGAGCAGCGTACCGTATTTGCTGGCATTAAATCAGCCTACGATCCTGAAAAATTAAAGGGGCGGTTAACCGTCATGGTGGCTAATTTAGCGCCCCGCAAAATGAAATTTGGCTTGTCCGAAGGAATGGTACTCGCAGCGAGCGACCCGAATGGTACGGGCGGGTTGTTTATCCTTTCACCCGACGAAGGTGCTAAACCCGGGATGCGAGTCAAGTAATCCTTGATACAACCGGTGGCTATTTCAAGGATTGCTAGCAACGGTATTGATCGATTCGATTCTAACTTCCGTTAATCCCTGCAATCCAATTTGTTTGGCGGCACCATGCGATAGATCGATTAATCGATTTTTCTTAAATGGACCTCGGTCATTGACGATCACAGTGACCGAGCGACCATTACGCAGATTCGTCACTTTTACCTTGGTGGGAAGTGGCAGGGTTTTGTGGGCCGCCGTCAGACCTTGTGGATTGAACCGTGTACCCATCGCGGTTTTATTGCCCGATTCTGAACCATACCAAGAAGCAATGCCTTCGGCACGATAGCCAGCAGCCGATGCCATCGGATAATAGGTTTTACCTCTAACTTTATAAGGTCTGTTATAGGGTGCGCCTGATTGTGATTTCGGGACGGAAGCTGTCGGTGTTTTGACGGTAGTCGAGCAGCCGCTAAACAAACTAATTATTAATAAAAGACCCATTACTGAAGCAGTAGTGGGTCTAAATATTCCTATTTTGTAAGGGTTTGTCGCTAATTTGCAATCTAATCGTTGCTCTTTTGTATAAAAAATCATTTTCTTGCTATTTTTTCATTGTTATTAATACTCAAATTAAAACATACCTAAGCAAATTTATAAAATGAATGTAGTTTCAAAGTAATAGATTGTAGGTGATGTTTTCGTCTTCTCGTTTCAATTCTCTTTTTTAAATTAAGTGAATACAGCCTGCTTTTGATTGGCATTGTGGGATTTCTCACAGTCATTCCGCATCACTCGATTTATCTTTAAAAGGCATAGTTCATATATGCACTTTAAGTATCAATCAAAAGGAGAATCAAAATGGCTGCAATCAATGGTGGAATTTTTAGTGATGTACTAGATGGATCACCCTACGATGACATCATCCAGGGTTTTGGGGGGGCGGATACGATCCTTGGCCATGGTGGGAATGATATTATATATGGGTTTAGTTCTACCTCTAACGGGGATATTTTCGAAGGAGGAGATGTTTTATATGGGGACGATGGTGCTGATAGTTTATTTGGTCAAAATGGAAACGATACTTTATATGGAGGTTGGGGCCTTGATTATTTGGATGGCGGCTCTGGCGCTGACTACATGGATGGGGGTTTTAGCAATGACACTTATTTAGTGGATAATCCAGGAGATGTCGTTTCTGAAGAGCTTAATGATACTCAAAATCGTGCAGGTATCGATACGGTTTTGAGTTACATTACTTATACACTCGATAGTTACGGCACAATAGAAAATCTTACCTTACTAGGCGCAGAAAATTTAAACGGCACAGGGAATGGCGCCAATAATAGAATGTCAGGTAATTCTGGTAATAACACTTTTGATGGGGGGCGGGGTGCTGACATTCTAATTGGGAATGATGGAAATGATACTCTTTGGGGCGCACATTGGTCAGTTACTGCTGATGGTGGAGATGCGATATATGGTGGAAATGGTGATGATATCGCCGGAGGTTCATACGGTAATGATTATATTGATGGTAGCTTTGGTAATGATTCTCTTTATGGGGATGAGGGTAATGATCAGTTACTTGGGGGAGAAGGAAATGACTATATTCGAGGTGGCTGGGGCTGGGGTGCTGATAATTTTGGTAACGATATTTTAAATGGCGGTGCTGGAAACGATATATTGATTGGGGATAGTGGTAACGACAATTTACAAGGGAAAGATGGAAATGACAACTTGAATGGCGGATTAGGCCAAGATTATCTGGATGGTGGCACTGGCGTAGACATTTTTGATTTTGATTCTATCAGTGATAGCCCATGGGGTGGTGCAATTGACACGATTGCAAATTTTAGATGGAGTGAAGGAGATAAAATTGACTTATCAACGATTGATGCAAATTTAACACTAGCAGGAAATCAAGCTTTTGCTTCTAGTCAAATGTCCTATAACTCAAGCACTGGAATATTTACCGCTGATGTCATTGGTGGAGCTGATTTACAGATCAAGATGGTAGGTGTTCAATCAGGTTTTGCACCATCTTTAGATGTTATTGCTTAGCATGACTTTCGATTGAATCATTGAGTTAATATAACGAACTGTAAATTAGGCTAGCAGAATATTAATTCTGCTAGCTTGAGTGATGATTTAACTGCCTGCCTTGATTCTTAATGCCTTTGTTGCAAAAACTTTACCTAAATCCCAAACGGCTTTGGGTCCACGGTGTGCCGCGATGACCACATCTTGAACGGCGTTAATGATCCAATTGAGATCCGATTGATTGAGAATGAACGGTGGGATGAATTTGACGATATTCATGCCATTGCCTGCTACTTGAGACAGGATACGATGCCGTGCAAATAGAGGCACCGTAATGAGTTGAGAAAATAATCCTTTATTAGCAGCTTCTAAAATTTTCCAGGACATTCTGAGCGATAAGCTTTGGGGTTCTTTAAATTCAAGCGCGATCATCATGCCCTTACCTCGAATTTCTTTGACGCATTCATATTGCTGGGCAAGGGGCTGCAGTGCATCGAGCAGGATTTTTCCCGATTGTGCGGATTTATCGATTAAGTTTTCCGATTCTAAAACATCTAAGGTAGCTAACCCTGCTGCCATCGCGAGGTTATTCTTTCCAAACGTACTACCATGTATCACGGCGCGATCCATCCGATTGAATACGCGATCAAAGATCCAATTTCTGCAAACGAGTGCGCCAATGGGGACAAAACCGCCCGAAAGGGCTTTTGCCATACAAATGATATCGGGGGTGATAGACCAATGGTCGATTGCCCACCATTTTCCGGTTCTTCCTAGCCCGGTTTGAACTTCATCGGCAATGAATAATGCGCCATAGTGACGAACGAGTTCTGCAGCTTTGGGTAGATAATCATCGGCGGGGATCCATACACCGTGTCCTTGGATCGGTTCTGTAATGAAAGCAGCGACATCTCTTTGGGAAAGCGCTTCTTCGAGTGCGGATAAATCGCCGAAAGGTATTTCAATGAAATCAGGAACTAAGGGACCAAATCCCTCTTTGTAATGGGTATCGCCCGTTGCTGAAAGTGAACCAAGACTCAGTCCATGATACCCACCGCGACAGTAGATGATCTTCGGTTTTCCGGTCGCGTAACGGCTAAATTTAATTGCGGCCTCAATGGTTTCAGTCCCTGAATTAGCAAAGAAAACACGGTCTAATCCTTTGGGACTCAGGGATACCAGTTTCTCGGCCAGTAACCCTGATAGGATCGAGACATCGAGTTGCACGAGATTGGGTAAATCAATACTTAATACATCCTGTAACGCTTGTACAATAACCGGGTGATTACGACCTAACGCAAAAACACCGAAACCACTGAGCAAATCGAGGTAACGATTGCCTTTTTCATCATATAAATAGGCACCTTCGGCTTTAACATAATGTCGATCAAACCCGATTGTTTTGAGCACTTTCACCATTTGGCTATTGAGATAGCGGTCGTGGAGTGAAAAATTCTCTTTGTAACGTTCTTGGATGATCTTTTGGATGTTCATAGACTAAATGGCCAAATATGTGGTTTCAGGTTATAAGTGCTGATGATTGTGAGCGGTTGAGCAACGGTGAAATAGGAATTTGTAATTAAACTTGGTATACATCAGCTAATAGGGTATTTAAAGCAAAGCGATAGGGTAACAGCAATTGGGAGATACAACCTAGATTAGTCTATGCAGATATTGATTACAAAGTGTCACAATTGTCGTGGAAATTTTCAAAGCATTATTATGGTGTCTCCCTAAGACTGTCAATAGCTAAGAAAATGTTTTATGCACGGCACTTTTTTCGAATCCGCCGATCATTTAATCATTCAGGGCAGGCAGTTTTAATGCTGTGATTAAAATCGAGATCGATTAGGGGGTTAAATTTTTTCAATTTCGAGTGATCAAAGCACTATTTGTGTGACCAAAATTAATGGATGTTAAAGAATGAATCTCGTTTTACTTTCGTTAAAAATGTTGCGTCGTGATTGGCGCGCAGGTGAATTGCGTATTCTGGCGTTAGCGTTGATTATCGCAGTCAGTAGCATTACCACGGTAGGTTTTTTTGCTGATCGTGTGCAGCTAGCACTTGCTCAAGAAAGCAATCGTCTTTTAGGCGCTGATTTGGTTGTAACCAGCGATCGACCTATTCCTGAAGCGTTTGCTATTCAGGCCGAGCATCTTCAATTAGAAATCGTGAATTTGATTCGTTTTCCGAGCATGGTAAGCAAAGGAGATCATAACCTGCTAGCCGAGATCAGAGCGGTTTCACCTGGGTATCCATTGCGTGGGGAATTGAAAATGATGGATCGTCCTAATGAGAATGCAACGGAGGAGAACGTCTATCTGGCAGAGGGTATTCCAGCTCAGGGTACGATTTGGATCGATGAGAAATTGCTCTTAGGGTTAAAAACTGCGTTGGGCGAGAAATTGGAAGTAGGTATTGCTGAAATGATTGTAACATCGATTGTTGCACGCGAACCCGATCATTCAGTCGGATTTATCAATATGGGGCCCAGATTATTGATGAATATTGAAGATTTAGCTGAAACCCAGTTAATTCAACCAGGAAGTCGAGTGACTTATCAATTGCTGGTGGCAGGTAAAGAGAGTGATGTCACGCAATTTAGGGATTGGGTACAACCCAAATTGGTTCAAGGTCAACGGGTAGAAGGTATCCGTGATGCCCGACCCGAGATACGTGCTGCGCTGGAGCGAGCTGAAAAATTTCTTAGCCTTGCTGCTTTGGTAAGTGTCATTGTTGCCGCTGCAGCCATTGCTCTATCTTCTCGACGATTTATTCAGCGTCATTTAGATGGATGTGCTGTGATGCGTTGTCTAGGGGCGAGTCAGACAACTTTGTTCAGTCTTTATTTTTACCATTTGGTGCTGTTTGGCCTGGTTGCAAGTACGATCGGGTGTGTTTTGGGATTGATTGCTCAAGAATTTTTATCAAATTGGATGGCTGAATTGGTTAATTCATCACTTCCTTGGCCAAGTATCGTTCCTGCTATTTATGGATTGATTATGGGAGTCGTACTGTTGCTGGGTTTTTCATTACCACCGTTACTCAATTTGAAAAGTGTACCTGCATTGCGAGTCATTCGGCGTGACATGGGGAGTGTTAATTTGCATAGTTTGACCGGCTATAGTTTGGGATTATTGGTGTTAGCGCTTTTGTTTATCTGGGAAGCTGGCGATTTGCGTCTAGGATTGATGGTAGTACTTGGTTTTATCGGTGCAATTGCAGTTTTTAGCTTGCTGGGTTGGCTATTGATTCAATTATTGTTGCTCGCTCGGCGGCACAATACCAGTGCTTGGGGCTATGGGCTTGCTAATATTCGCAGACGAATTGTGACCAGTGTGGTGCAAGCAATTGCACTAGGATTAGGC
>SSFW01000047.1 GCA_008015595.1 Nitrosomonas sp.
ATGGTAACGATAAAACCAATATTATCGTTCATGAAAATTGGCGTTACTTACTAAGCATCTTATTCTCTTCGGTTTCATGGTGGTTTACGCGTCGAACATTTTCAGGGAAACAAGGTGGATTCTTTGAATTTAAGCCGATGTATGTGTCGCAAATCCCTATTCCAAATCACACAGATCATGAAAAACATGTGCTTGAAACACTGGTTGATGAAATCATGATCAGCAAGGAACGACCCAAGCTGGAACGCCTAATGAACGCCATTGTTTATCAGTTATTCTTCCCTGAAGAGTTTAAGGCGGCTGGTATAAATCTCTTTCAAATTTGCACCAAAATTGGCCTACTCAACTGTAGTGACAATCCCGATTTTCAGAAAATACTCGCTACGATTCATTCTTTTCCTATCGTTCAAACGATTGAAGATATTATTGCCACACCAAAGGACAGCCAAGCATGAGGCCGCATAAAAAAGTCATAACCGAATTATTTAACGAACGCTCACAATACCTAATTCCATTGTTTCAGCGCGGCTATGTTTGGACACTGAACAATCACGTTGATCCACTATGGCAAGATTTGATTGAACGAGTCGACGCACTCGACACTTATATTCAAGACACCAAAAAAGTTGGCGAGAATAAATTACGTCCGCTACGTAAACACTTTCTTGGCACTATTGTTGTTACCGAAGCCAAAGGCGGATCTACCAATGTTATTAATGCGCGTGAAGTCATTGACGGACAACAACGCCTTACTACCCTACAGATCCTACTATAGGCTTTTCGTGATGTCGTAAAATCACTAGCGGATGACACTTTAAATGAAATGCTCAAGCCGCTGATTGTAAATACAGGTCGATTTACTACTGCCACAGACAGCATGAAGCTAATGCCTACAAATGTAGGGCGTGAAGTCATGAAAGAACTGTTTAAAGCTGGTGACATAGATAAAGTCTGCCAACAATACCCTGCGCATGGCGCAACCAAGCGAATGTTACTCGACCGTCCGCTCATGGTTAAAACTTACCTATATTTTTATGTGATGCTTGATGCTCATCTTAAAGGCCATCGATTTGACGACCTTATCGACCCTAATAAAGATCAAATCCTCTCTCATGCGGTAATGCACAGCATTGAAAAAGATAATCTGGTCAAATGCCTCTTTCCCAATGAAGCTATCTTCCTCGAAAAAGCTGAACTATTCCATAACATGCTCGACAAGGCTATTCAGGTCATGTATTTGGAGCTTGAGGAAGAAGATGACCCACAAATCATCTTTGAAACGCTAAATGCCCGTGGTGCGCCACTGCAACCGAGTGACTTGATCCGTAATTTTATTTTTTTAGATGCCACTCGCAAAAATGCCTCTGTCGATGAACTATACGACAACTATTGGAAAGGTTTTGATGACCGTGAAAACGGCGAAGGCAAACAAGGCTCAAAATTTTGGCGGCTAGAAGAACGCCAAGGTCGCCTCAAAAACACACGGCTAGATTTACTCTTGTATCATTTTGTTATGCTGCGCAAAGCCAAAGAATTTAAAGTTGGCCATGTTTTTGATGAGTTTAAAGACTGGTGGAACAGCGAGCAACGTGACTCCGCAACCGAACTAGGCCATTTAACTACGATATCTAAGCATTTTGAGACGTTTTTAATTCCGACTCAAAACACGCGTTTTGGCTTGTTCTGTCGCCGTCTTAAGCAGTTGGACACAGCAACAGTAACCCCGTTAGTTTTCTATTTCTTAGAACATCACGCGACTGACTCTAACGAATTTATTGCTGTGTTGGACGCTTTAGAATCTTTTATAGTCCGTCGCTTTGTTTGTGGCCTTAACACCAAAAGCTATACACAACTATTTGTCAAAATCCTCTCTGAACTCAAAACAAATAAAAAAATCACCGCTGTTGACCTAAAAGCCATGTTGTTAACATCAAATGCCGACTCACAACGTTGGCCAAACGATCAAGAATTTGAGCAAGCTTGGCTCTATCGCCGTCTATACATAGGACGAAATACCAGTAAAGTACGGGCATTGCTAGAATGCCTTGAACAATCTCAACGCACCAACAAACACGAATACTTAGTATTGCCCGATGATTTAACTATTGAACATGTCATGCCTCAAAAGTGGCAAACTAATTGGCCATTTGCTACAGGAGAAGAAACCATTGAGAGTCTGGAAAAACGCGAACGATTACTTCATAGTATTGGCAACTTAACACTCGTGACAGGTGCTTTTAACTCCGCTCTTAGCCATAGTGCTTTTATGGATAAACGGTCTGAAATCACTAATACTAGCCTACTTCGCTTAAATGCGTATTTTCAACAGTTTGATGATGCGTCCGTTTGGAACGAACAATCCATCGTAAACCGTGCTGAAAAGCTATTTGAAAGTGCTAAAAAAGTTTGGCCTCAAGGATAATGAAACACTAGTTATCGCGTTCAGGTTATAAACAACAATAGCAAATTAACTATAAAATCAACAATGAGTAAATACTCAATTGAGTATTTACTCATCTAACTCCGCATAAATAAAACTAGCGGAACAATATCCCCTTTATCAGCCGCTCTAAGCGCATTGATATAGCGTGTTCTTATTTCGCTCGCCTTATCCAATGAGCTACCACCCCATGTAAAAGAATTTCCACCAAGTTGATGAATCAATAAATCAGCCATCAACCGAGCGTGTCGGCCATTGCCATTTGGAAAAGGATGTATCAGCACTAAACGATGGTGAAAACGAGCAACCAGCTCATCACGAGAAAACGAGTTGTGTTCCATCTGATAACGCACATCATCCAGCAAGTGCCTTAGCTGTACAGGAACCGTATGCCAAGCAGGGCCGATATTTTTATCCGAACGTCGAAAAGTACCAGCCCAGCTCCACGTTTCACTCAGCATCTTTTTGTGCAAATCAACCAAAAATTTTTCTGATAACAAATCAGGATTACGCCGTCCATACGCCCACATCATGCCCTGCGTGATGTTTTGCTGCTCCCATTCATTCAGCTCGCCTTGGGTTGTTATGTGGCGCGGAATGAGTCCTTGCGCCTCATCAGGATCAAGCGGAGTTGCACCGAGAGCATATTCAAAATCTTTCACCAAAGTCTCCGCTTAGACCCAGCCAACAACGACTCCACCAATAACTTTTTTTGAGCCATCGTCACCGAATCTCTTACTTTTTGATCCTCTAATGCCATCGTGTGTGAAACACGCTCCATCTGCTTCCCTGCAACAATGCTGGCCTGTTCTGACAACATCTGTTTTAAGGGCTGTCTAGGAATAAGAGCATACTGCAACTCACAATCAAGTGCCTCGGCCACTCTTCGTAAGCTGGCCAAGGTAATGGCATCTTCTGCCTCAGCAAGTTCAAGTTTCCGAATAGCAGAATCACTCACATCGCCCACGCGCTGCGCCAATGCACTGCTCGTCATACCCAACGCCATACGGATCGTTTTTATCCAACCTTGTGGCGGTCTACGAGGGAGATTCGCCTTACGCCAAACAGCCAATCCTTCATCTACCTGTCGTATTCTTGTTTCTTCGGTAAACTTATTCACAACTTAAACCTCACATATTTTCTATATTATGTGACTTAAGACTCCTAATGTAAAATACATTAAAGGACTTATAGTTCACATTTTTAAATTATTTTGTGAGCTAAAAGCACATAAAACCCCCTTCGCCTATGTCCATGTTGGCGCGGAGTTTATCGGCGGTTGCCCATAAGGTGCGTTCTAATTCGACGGTGTTCATGGAGTCATTTTGAATAGTCTTACCTCATAAAAACGCAATAAAATCGTAAGACAAATTCAGACAAACAATAAATTAACTACAAATATCAACAATGAGTAAATACTCAATTGAGTATTTGCTCATTTACTCAAGCTTAATTCCATTGCTTCCACAATCATATCCGATAAAGACTTACCTTGTTTTGCCGCCTCGGACTTCCATAGTGCGCGAGTAGTTTTTGGCACATTCAAATTAATACGCACCAAATCAACTTGCGTCACAACATCAACAGGAATATCAGTACGTACCGTATCTAATTTTTTTGACTTTAAAGCCATTTTTTAGCCTCCAACTCATTCAACAATGCGTCAATTTCTAACTTAGCTGATTGATCTACCGTTTCGTACACCGAAACACCGTCACTCAAAGATTGGGCATAAGACACACGATTTGCAATGGATTGAGTCATCAGCGGAAAACCATATTCGTTCCATTCACCACCCAACATTTCTTTCGATAATTTGGTTTGATTACTAACTCGTGTAGCTACAAATGCCACATCAATATGACCACCCACATCTAGTTTTGACTGAATCAATTTGACAGTCGCCGCAGAAGCCCAAATATCTGCTGCACTAGGTTGCACAGGAATTAACGCTAGATTAGCAATACGAATCACATTTGCACTCATTCGTTCGGCTTTGGCTGGTGTATCAATAATTAGCCAATCCGCATTTAATGACTTGATAGACGACAACAACAGCTCAGGTCTATCTAATGCCACGACTGAGGGCAAATCTGCATTTTCAGGTGACGACTCACGCCAATCACGCGCAGTTCCTTGGGGATCTGCATCCACCAAAACAACCTTTTTCCCACGGCGATGTAAAGCACTTGCCAAGTTTATACTTAAAGTTGATTTCCCAGATCCGCCCTTTTCATTAAGCAAGGCTATGATTTTCAATACAATCCCCCTTATACTCAAATACTCAAATACTCAAATACTCAAATACTCAAATACTCAAATACTCAAAATTATCATGCTGCGCAACCAAATACCACAGATGTTTTAAATTTTTTTCAAGATACAACCAAAATCTTTAACGTACTTTATAATCCGTTTTCTGAGCCACAATTTCAGGTTTCAACTTGAACCATGTAAACCAATCAGACCTACACAACGCAAACCCATCAAAAACGCATCAAAACAGCCTAAAAACACCAAACCCACACCAACCTATATAAAATTATTTTTAACGCCTCTAATACGCCTTAAAATGCGTTTAAATTGATTTATAGCGCAGACTAATTATTTTATTTTTATTTTCTACCGTAAATTTGGTAAAAAATACGATTTTTTGCCAAATTGCTTGTGTTTCGCATTAAGAAACAGTGTTTGATTTAGCAGCCTAGCTCAAAAACCGATTTAAACCGACGTTATACGAATGGGTTTATGTTTTTTTATTTTTTATTATCGTCTCAATCGGTGAACGCTAAAAGCATAGTGGGGCGATTAAACCTAAACACTCTCGTATCAACGATTGTTCTATGAGGCGAGAAAGCCTACAAAAAAACTCAACAAGGGATTCGCCCCCTAATTACTGCTTTTAAAAAATTGTCATGTGATGTGCTGTTGGGGTCTTGAGCTGCCAGACCGTCCCCCCACCGGGGGGATTGAGGGGGAAATATAGCCGCCCAATAGGGCGACATAAAAAACTCTCAATAGATTCTAGAACCTTCGATAAAAAGACTCTCCAGATAGAAAACCTACTTCAAAGATAGAATTTATTTGTGTTTTTCCGTCATATCGTTAGATCTAGGTCTATTGGGAGCTATTTTTTAGTAGTTATCGTGTGATTACTTCTTTTTTCTTGCTTTTAAAAAAACAAAACAATGTTTGTTGTTTTCTTTCTTTCTTTCTTTCTTTGTTTCTTTAGGGACACCCCGCGAAGCCTTATGTAGCAAGGGTTACAGAGTTTGAACTATGACAAAAAGCGGGTGAACCATGACAAAAAGCGGGTGAACCATGACAAAAAGCGGGTGAACCATGACAAAAAGCGGGTGAACTATGACAAAAAGCGGGGATGAACTATGACAAAAAGCGGGTGAACTATGACAAAAAGCGGGTGAACTATGACAAAAATATTGACTTGTCATATATTGTGCATATACTCCCGCTTGTCTCAATTTTTTAAGCGTTCACATTATGACCGAAGTCAGCATATACCAAGCCCCAAATGGGCAGGAATTGGAGCTAGTGAGGAAGGGGAATAAACTCATAGAGGCAAAGTATGATTTAACCGTGAATCAACAGCGTATCTTGCTCAACATGCTTGAACTTATACAGCCCTATGATGAAGAGTTCAAAACCTACACAATCAGCATTGCAGACCTTGCCAAAAAGCACGGCTTAGAGACTAACAAAAAAATCTATACGCAATTTCAACAGGCACTTGATGGGCTTGTCGGCTATATCTTAAAAATACCAACAGAGGACAAAAAAAATCTTACGGTTGCTTGGCTTTCAAGTGCTTTGTACCGTGAAGGCGAGGGACTGGCAGAAGTTCAATTTTCCCCGCACTTACACCCCTATTTGTTACAGTTAAAGTACCACTATACAGAATATCCAGCCGTTGCCGTTTCGGGCTTTAAGTCGAGCTATTCATTCCGTTTTTATGAGTGGTTACAGTCTGTCAGATACAGAGGTGGCGGGGGACAATTTTACCGAGTTTTTACGGTTGCAGAACTACGCGAAAAAATGGACATCGGGAAAACGGAATATAAACTATTCGCGGATTTTAAAAGGCGAATTATAGAGCCAGCCCTAAAAGAAATAGACACCTTTTCAGACTTGAAAGTTATTCGAGTTGACTATATTAAAATCGGGCGAGCCGTTGGAGAAATTAGAATTACGGCAGAACCGAAAACACAAAAACAACTTGTAATAATCGAAGAGCCAAAAGAACCAATACCCGAAGAGAATAAAATAGAATCCCCGATAATAGATAAACTTTTGACGGTGGGGGTATCAGTCACGACCGCGAAAAAGTGGCTTGATAAATTCGGGGAGGATTGCATAAAACAAAATCTTTCTTATTCACTGGCCAAGCAAAAAGAAGGGAAAGTAAAAACGAACTTTGTTGGCTATCTTGCCAAAGCAATCGAAGGGAATTGGGGAGAAGGGTTCGAGGATGTAACCAAGAAAACCTTAGACCCACAGAGAAAAGCCGAATTAGAAGCCTACAAAAAGGAACAGGAAGCCGAAGCAAAAAGGGAAAAAGACATAGAGGAGAAAGCCCGTATTTTTGCCCTCTTTGAGGCTCAAAGTGAGTCCCTGCAAGACGTGATA
>SSFW01000116.1 GCA_008015595.1 Nitrosomonas sp.
ACGTGGAACCGCGCCGGGCGTTTATCGAAGAGAACGCGCTGTATGCGAGGAATCTGGATGTGTGAGCGGGCACCCGCCCGGCATTGACGCACCATTGAAAGAGGCTTCCGGGCCTCTTTCTTTTTTTGTGTTCTTAGACCCTCACGATGCACCAGGAGCCCCCACCCATGAGCGAGCTGATTCTTTACCAGACCGATGATGGCAAAGCCCAGGTCAAGCTGCGTGCTGAAAGTGAATTGGCCCCCCTGGTTTGAACTGTCAAAGAATCCTTGACAGTTCAAACCAGGGGGCAAGAGCTTCAAACAGATCCGATCCGCAATGCGAAATACCTAAGGGATGCAACTTCTTGCGCAACTTGGGGCAGTTACTATCGCCCTACCAATCACTGCCTTGCTTTGAGCCGATAGAGTGCCCGGAACCCGCCATTTTCCAAAGGCTCATCCATGACCTCGAACAACTCAGAGCCGATAAGCAGTTTCTTGAGGGTGCTGAATCCATAGCGCGCTTTCAGATCCCTCAGGTTATCAGGCATCTCCCGTGCGGCAACCTGCCCAGCCGTTGCCACGTAAGTCCAACCATCAGCTCGCTGAACCTGCCCAGCGATGTCGCACAGCAGTCTGACCAACGACGAGCCCTGCAGCAACATCAATTCCATATCCCGAGCGGACTCGGGGCTGGCAAAGTAGTCCGCCATCCATTGTCTGGATTGCTGCAAACCAAGTGCAGTTGCCCTGAGGTGGTCGAACATCGGCAAGACCATCTCACGCTGTGCATCGAGATATGCCATCGCCTCGTTCATTGCGTCTTCGTCCTCAGGCTTCCAGCGCGGCAAGAAATGATGAACAAGCTCATTTCGTGCTTCCGCCATCCGCTTGAGATCCACGCGCAGTGACTCAAGTTCATCCCTCTCGCACTTGACCTTGAAAGTAAAGCCGGCCCTGCACACCGCCTTTATTGGCAACTCTGATTCTGGCAAATCCGCGCCCGCGTCCACCAACACGTCCGCCACGTACTTTCCGACAAGCTGCCCAAGCATGCTGCGCGCCGTACTGTTCCCTTCGTCACTTTTCTCTCTCAGTGAGCCATCTTCGTACTCCACAATCTGCGAGAACTTACTATTCGCAACGAGGAACTTCAGGCATGACTCAATCAACTGAAAAGTAACGAGATTGCGACCAACACGGCGCAACACTTCGTCACTGGCTGGAGTGCGGTCGGGGGACATGAAGGATCGTGGAGACAATCAAAGAGGTCACGGGAGAAAGTAGCTTTGAAAATGAACAATGGAGAGAAATCGATGTATCGAAGACAGCTTGTCGGCCTAAGCAGACTTTTTCCCAATGCGCGGAATCAGTCTGCAATTTATCGCTTATCTGCCGTTCTGCCTTGATTGGTAACGAACGACAGCTTATCAGGCTATATACCTAACGAATACTTTGCTGCGCCGAAGTTAGGAGCAAAGTCCATTACCACAACACTAAGATCGGCCGCGATGTCAGGTTGAAGATGAGAGGTATTGGGTGCGTGATACTCCTTCGTATTGGAGGAAGCGAAGACAATCGGTGAAGAAAGCCCCGCTGCTCGTAGCTGCCGCGCCGCCTCCAAATAAGTCTCGATTACCACACAATCTTTCATAGACTCCTTTCCCTTACGAGCAGGAGTCCGAGGCGCCATAACACGCGCGAATGCTCGTCCGGTCACATCCTTGTCACTATGCGCTGTCAGAGAAATATTCTTCCAGCGATTCAACACCACTTTTGCACGGCCTACATGACCGTTAAAATGAATAGTGTTCAGAACGCCGGTCGCGCCAAACGCCGTCACAATCTCGTGGATACGTTGGGATTGAGCCACGAATTTGCCAAGCTTGCGTTCCGCCTCCTGCTCAACGTCGGACAGGTTGTCGGATAACTCAGCACTGACTTGTTCGGCCATCAAGATGAAAAGCTTGGTTTGAGTTTCAGCCGCGTGCAACAATGACAAACCGGCTTGTACGTCAGCCAGATTCGCCGTCTCGCGAGTGACGTCACGGATGACATCGAGAATGGTGCACGTATCAACACATAAGACTGGAGCACCCAAGGCCACTAGGCGGCCAACTTCTACGGGCGAGAGGCTCATGCGCGAGAATTATCATATTTCTGAAGTAGACCACGCGCAAACTCGTAGTCTATGGCTAGTTCGCTGGCAATTTCGCTCGGCCAGCCCTCAACCTCCGAAAGCCATCGAGCCAAGCGCTCAGAATCTAGGCTAACCGATGCACGGTGAGCTTCAATCAGGAATTCGTACCATCGCTCCTGATCTCTCGGATGTGCCGCGCCAGTTGATTTGTTAGCCAAGCTTGAAAAACGTCTTAGCAAAGCTGCCGGCACAGGTTCCAGCCAATCCTCTAATGTTTGCCTTGGCTGTGTCTTTTCCAAGAAAAAGCCGCCTTGCTTCGCCGCCGGTTCTGCAATCCTTGAAACAAAATCTTGGAGGATAGCGTTGTACTTTGTAATACCCAACTCGCCAACTTTACGCGGTACGATGTTTGCGACTCGGTAGCCATCCTCATCCTGCCATAGCACCAATCCGGACTCTTCGATTCCGTCGAATGATTCACGAACCAGTACGATCACATCTTCATCTTTGAGCGCGTAGCTCTTCACTTCCTTTTCACGCTCAACGTCATGGCTCCAAGGTGAGCGAAGCTGCCCAAGAATCAGGTCACGTATTGAAACAGAAGCTGAGCGAGTGCGAAGATCGAGATCCTGAAAGACCTCAATATTTTTTTGAGTCATTGGAGTATCCGTCGAGTCGGAGGTACCGAAAGTTTACATTGGGCGTAATAGAACTTGTTTCCCACACTTCTATTGTATTGCCTAGAGATTTAGATCGCCCGCCCCAAGGGTGAGCAGAATCGTGTCGAAGCTCTTGTCGCACTGGCCGGCGAGATCCTTGAAATGAGCCCTTAGGGTCCCGTGCGTTGCGCGTGCGTGCCGTTCTTCCTTGTCCTTGTCTTCGACGGAACTGTGGGCCTTCAGGATGTTGCGCAGAGCGTGAAGCCGACTGAGCGGCGAGAGGATAGCCTTGGCGACATCGACCGTCTGTCCTGAGGCAACGAGGATCTCTGCAATCATGCGTAGCGAGGCCCAACTCGTTTCACCCTTCTTGCCCTTGGCTTCAAGCATCTTTCGCAATGGCTTGAGTTGGAAGCCTTCAACGAGAAGCTGATCGAAGGCCAAAATTTCATTGGCCCATTCGAGCGTTGAATCCGTTGCCGGGTATCGCGCGGCATCCATGTATGCTTCGCTCCGCGGCTGCCACCACTCCGGCGGCGCAGCGTTGAGCTTTCCGATCTTGTATTTCAAGAGACAGAGCGGGTCGTACTCGGAACTGAACTCGCCGAGTATGTCGTTTTCGTGTGCCCGCTTCGAGATCGTTCCTTTCGGCCACTCGTTAAAGGATTGCCAGTAGCGCTGCTCTTCGATCGGGAGACGGGCCAAGTCACCAATATAGGCATGCACCTGCCCCGCTTCGTTGATGTCGTAGCTCTTGAGATACCACGCGTTGCGGCAACTGATAGATCGATCATCGAGGCTATATTTTTCTGGATCCGCCTTGAAGCGGTGCAGTACATCGGGACGAAAGAATGCTGGCGAAATCTCCCAGGGCAGGTCCGATATCTGGAAATAATTCGAGAGGAATTCTGGCGCGCACGACGTTTCGACTTCGATATTGTTCTTGCGATCGAGGATCTTGAACGTGGCGTATTCTTTGGCCTTCGTTGGATGCGACTCCTCTTTCCAGTCGTCGATCATTTGCTGCAACGGAATGGGGGAACGGAGGATCATGCGGCCGTTTACGTAGCTGGCATTGCCAATGCTGCCGCCGTGATAGAACAGGTCGGGGGCCTTGCGATCGATGCGCGGATGGTCACCCCAGCCGTTGAAGCTTCCGGACTTGAAACGGGTAAAGTCGAAAAAGTAAACCAAAGCCATTTCCGCCAGCGTCATATACGTGAAGAGTTCCTTGGCGAGGATCGTGACCGCGGTGAGACTTTGGCGTCCCGCGCCAAGATCCGCGCGGATCACACGGATAACGTCTTCAATATCGCCACGGTCATCCAGTCGGCAGTAGGCGTTGCGCTCTGGTACGAAATGCAGACCGAGCGCATGGACAAGCTGTTGGCTAAGCTCGATCGGACTCTCGCCCTTTTGCACACCTTCGAACGAGCGGCGGAAAACGAGCTTCTCGCCGCCCGCCAGCGATTTCCATGAGCGTAACGGCGCCTCAAGGTAGACGCGATGGCCTTCGCCGAAGCCATAGCTCTTTTGAATGGCCCAGCTTTCATCCGTCTGCACGAAAGCACGCATCAGCTCCTCTTGATCGGCAGGGGTGACTTGCTTGAGCGGCGCGAGCACGCCATGGATGAGCGTCGCCGGACCGCTGGCATAGATCACCACTTCCTCGCTCTGCGCGCCCTCCTTCAAAAAAGCGACAGAGTCTTCGGCTGCAACGAGCCACTCCGCCTCGCCGGTGGCTGGCATTTGGGAAATGGCCTTTAAGGCCACGATGTTGAATCGTCGCGCCATCACGCGCCTCCATTATTGCTTCGCACTTGTAGCCGGCCTAAAGCTAATTTAGCTAATCCAACAAGTTCCTAACGGCCATGACACCTTTTGTACTTTATACCGCTGCCACACGGACATGGTTCATTGCGTCCCGGCTCTTTTGTCTTCACAAGAGGGATTGGGCTTTTCGGCTGGTTGAGATTCACCGCGCGGTTGGGCTGAACCATTCGGTCGGCATCAGCGAAAATGTGCGCGTTTTCTTCGGTTCTCCCAGTCGGTGTGTGGACAGCGAACGCTTGCGCCCGGAAATAGGTTCCATCGGCACTAACCTCTGCCACGACGCCGATCACTGTAGAAGCTTTGAAGGCCAACGCAGCTGCGCTGGCCTTGTCATTTACATTGGCCCAGTCAATCGGCTTGTTATGTTGTTGAAGCCAAACGAAGAGCGGTTCGGTGTCGCCGCCCAGACTAAAGTAACGCGCAGGATGCCGGTTCAGGGTTTGACGAAGGTCGGAGAGCATCTTGGCCAGATTATTTCGGCCTTCCTCTCCCAGATCACGGATATGGCTCTCCGCAGAAAGCCATCCACGTGCTCGAGTGGCGTCAAGTGCTCCAAGCAGCTTCAGCACTTCCTCAGGGAAGCTCTGCGTTGGAAATGGTCGACTTTGCCAGGCTTCTCCCTCGAAGCTCCTGTCGATGACGTCGCTCATGCCGTTCCAAATGACCATGTTTGCCTTGTCGCCATTCAGTTGATCGGCAATGTCCTGATCAAATCGATTCTTTTTCAGGTACGCGCCCAGGTGGTCCAACTCATCAAAGAGATGAGCTCGTCGTATTCCAGCCACCACTTGTCGAACCTCCATGTAGTGAGCAAACGAGCCGGGTGTGGGCAGGAGCCGCTTGAGCACGAACAGGTCGTCAATGGACAGCGAAATGAAGGCATGCTTCCCAAGTAACGGCTCAACCTGCGGCAGCTCCTTGCAGTACGCCGAGAAAGGAGAGAACGACTCAACTGTCAGCCCAATCGGCACCATGACTCGGTAGTCAGAGCAGCGAATCCGACCAAACTCTTCATGCTTGCCGTCCACGAGGTGGTAGAGCGGCACTTCGTCCGCAGAATTTAGGTAGCGAAAGAATCGCTCGCATTGCTTGTACGCTTTGAGTACCAAATCCTGTACGGACTGGGCGTGGCGGGCAAAATCGAGTGCCGGCGACGCAATGGTGGCAGCTGCTCCCGCCTTGGCTTCAATCAGGTACAACACGTCATCAATCAGGATGAGTGTGTCGTTTTCTGCCCATTGCTTGTTGGTAGGATCCTTGTAGTAGACCTCTTGAAAAACCTGCGCACCGGGAAGTTGAGTAGCCAGAATATCTGCGAAGGCGGCTTCGCTCATTGTCTTTTGCCGCTCTTCAAAGGTCTTCTTATAGTCAGGCTTTCGCTGAAGGAGGTTGTAGAGCAGGGCCCGATAACCCGCATCGCGGGTAAAGCACGGGTCGACAGCGTAGTAGTCCGATTCAAGCTGGATAAGGGGCTTTTTCCGGGCAGGCAGCGTCCGGTAGGGGGTTCCCGCAAAATCGCCAGTAGCGAAGAACTCTGTTTCTTCTCCGCGCTGGTACGCCAAGTCAGCCAGCAGCGTCGGCGGTAACTTCGTGTGACGGCTCACATTGGCAATGCCGCCGCGAAATAAGTCATCCACCGCCCGACTGGCAGTTTTCGATTGTTGTGCATTGGCCGCAACCCATGCCTCCATGACGTCTTCCAGAGGCTTGTCCTGTGCTGAAGCAAAGGCCTGTGCAGCCTCGAGCTGCTTCATCATCTCCGCGATAGCGTCGGCATGTCCAGAACGCGTGGCGTCGGCCATAGCCTGGAAGCCTTCCGCGATATCGTCGGCACCAACACCGTACACTTCTTTCAGGACAACATCGTGAGGCGCTAAGACATAGCGGTAGAACTCTCCTTCCAAAACCTGGTAACGGTTCCCGCGTAGCATGACCCAGGTGGATTTCGCGTGGAATTCAATGTCGGCCGTATGGGGACCGAAGATGCCGTCTTTGATATCGGCAGAAGTGGCCATGGCGAAAAACATGGCTTGCTCTTGCAGTTTTCTGCCAAGTTCAAACAACTCGGCACACTGAGCTTCGTCGAACTCCATTTCTGCAGGAGCGGCATTCGACGCGAGGACGGCGTGTACATACTCCAACAAGAACTGGATTTCGTTGATCAGGTCATCAGGGCCATCCGCTTCGTGTTTTTCCTGAGCGGCGCGTTGCCCCGCCATCGCCTTCATCATGCGCTGGGCGTAGATGTATCCGAGCAGATCATGTGGGGGCATGGCGACGATCAGATCTCGCATTCGAGCTGCTGTTGCTTCCATGGCTTTCAACAAAGAAGCTGTGGCTTCTTTGCGTTTTATCTCGTTCATAACCACTTATGCCCTTTGTTTATGCATTTGAAATACTATGCAATGTATCCTAATGTGCTACAAATCATTACTATCGATGTCAGTGACCGGCGACATGCATAAGTGGTAATTGTTAGGCAGAGAGGAAAGCGTTGAAGAGCGTTGGCAAAGGAAACTCGCACCAAATTACCGACGGGGTATGTCCGAGTTTCTGTGTAAACCGGTCGTTGCTCCCCTGGTAACTTACAGGCCACTTCGGCCGAACGCCCGCCCCTCACCCATTAACAAAAAACACCTCCTCCCCCTGGCATTTCTCGCACGTCACATAAAACGTATTCTTCTGCTTCCTCAACCGCCCCGGTTCGCCGCATTTCGGGCAGATTGGTTTGATCGTCGTATTCGTTTCACACGCCTTGCAGAAGAAGAAATAGGAATAGCCATATCGAATCTCCAGATCCGTACTGCGGCATTGGCGACAGGCGTGGCCGTTTGAAGGTATTTCGGGACTGTCCTTTGCCGGCGTCACCGCGCTTTCCTGAGGCTTTGTCGCCTCAGCGACTTCCGTTTCCATCTTGGCCTCCCCCTTCACATCCCCTTCGTGGGGGCGCAAGGGCTTATTGGTTTTGACCAGGAATTCGGCAATCTTCAGCCGGTCGGGCAGCGCGAGGCCCTGGGCCTGCCCGCTGTTCATACGGGCGGTATTGGCGGCGACGATGCGGTCGGGCACCTGGTCGGCCTTGCACACACCCTCCACTTGCCCGGATTTGGGCCACAGGATGATGCCGCTGTCCGAGATGGCTACGTAGAGGTCGAAGGGTATGGTGGAAAAGAGGTCTGGCCGTATCGAGGCCTTGCCCAGCACGTCGGGGAAGAAGCGCGTCTGCAGGAGAGTGGTTTCCG
>SSFW01000014.1 GCA_008015595.1 Nitrosomonas sp.
CATCGCATCAACTGGAATATTATTCGTTCCTGCACCGGCTCGCCCAATCGCGATCACATGCTCAGGAATATCCATGTCCAGCATATTATGAGACCGTACCAAAATGACGTCAGGGTCTACCAGATCATGGCCAACTAAATATTGATCAGCCGGAAATTGTTTCAACCCCACCGACGAAATTTGATTTAATGTCAGAATCTTAAAAACCTGCTGCGTTTTTTTAACCATATTGATTTTCAAATTCTTCCATAAACGTAACCAATGCTTTAACACCTTCATAAGGCATGGCATTATAGATTGAGGCGCGCATGCCACCCACCGAGCGATGACCCTTCAACTGCACAAGCCCTCTTGCTTTTGCCTGCTTTAGAAATTCAATGTCTAATGCGCTTTGCCTGAGAATAAATGGAACATTCATACGCGAACGGTCTTGCTGGGCTACTGGACATTGATACAAATGGCTCGCGTCGATTAAATCATAAAGTAATTTTGACTTAGCAATATTAAGCGCCTCGATCGCAGGCACCCCCCCTTGTTTTTTCAACCATTCCAGCACAAGTCCCATCATATAAATCGCATAAGTTGGCGGCGTGTTATACATCGAGTCATGTTGCACATGGGTTTGGTAACTAAATAACGTTGGTGTCCCTGCAGTAGGCGCTTGTACCAGATCTTCGCGGATAATGACCAGTACCAAACCCGCAGGTCCAATATTTTTCTGGGCTCCGGCATAGATCAATCCAAATCGACTGATATCCACAGGTCGAGATAAAAAATTAGAAGACATATCGGCGACTAACGGAATATCGGTGCTTCCCCCCGCAATTTCTGATAAATCGGGTATCCAATTGAATTCCACGCCACCGATGGTTTCATTCGATGTGTAATGAAGATACGCAGCATTGCGACTCATTTTCCAAGTGTCAATCTCAGGTATTCCCGTAAAATGATTACCCACTGATGATGCGGCAATATTCACTGTGCCATACTTGCTAGCTTCTTCAATCGCTTTTTGGGACCATTGTCCGGTATTGACATAATCCGCTTCTTTTTTAGTCTGTAATAGATTCAGCGGAACCATGGCAAATTGACTGGATGCCCCACCCTGGAGAAACAAAATCTTGTAATGATCGGGAATCTTGACCAGATCACGGAGATCTGCTTCAACTTTAGCAATGATCGACATGAATTCCTCGCCACGATGACTCATTTCCATCACGGACATACCGCTTCCATGCCAATCTAGCATTTCGTCACGCGCCTGCTCGAGCACTTCCTGAGGAAGAACTGCGGGACCTGCGCTAAAATTGTAAACCTTATTCATGAGATTCATTTTCCAAGAATGAGTAAGCTTGACTCATTATTCCTCATCTGCCTCAACGACTCGTTCCAGTCCAACCAATTTTTCACCTTCATCGAGATTGATCAGCGTTACACCTTGAGTCGCGCGCCCCATTTCACGAATTTCACTGACGCGTGTTCGAATCAATATTCCTCCTGTAGTAATCAACATGATTTCATCTTCTCGCTTAACCAGCTGTGCTGCAACCACCTTACCATTGCGTGCTGAAGTATTGATCGCGATCATTCCCTGAGTTCCGCGATTGTGTCTTGTATACTCGCTAATCGGCGTTCGTTTGCCATAGCCATTTTCTGTTGCTGTCAAAACCGTTAGTTCTTCATTCTCGGCAACAAGCAACGAAATGACTTTCTGTCCTGCTCCCAATCTCATCCCTCGTACACCACGAGCACTTCTACCCACCGGCCTAACATCGCTCTCACTAAAGCGCATCGCTTTTCCACCATCTGAAAATAACATCACATCGTGATTACCTTCAGTGAGCGCAACACCAATTAAATAATCGCCTTCATCCAATCCAATCGCAATAATGCCATTGCTACGTGGCCGTGAAAATTCCGATAAAGGGGTTTTTTTAACGGTTCCTAACGATGTCGCCATAAAGATATAACGATTATCATCAAACGCTTTGACAGGCAAGACCGCATTAATTTTCTCTGCTTTTTCCAGCTGTAATAGATTATTGATCGGTTTACCTTTTGAAACCCTTCCGCCTTGAGGTACGTTATATACTTTGACCCAATAAACGCGCCCTAAGCTTGAGAAACACAAAATATAGTCATGCGTATTCGCCATGAACATATTGTCGATAAAATCATCTTCTTTAGTGGCACTGGCTAGTTTTCCACGCCCTCCCCTTTTCTGTGCACGATAATCATCTAAAAGTTGTGATTTAATGTACCCAGCATGGGATAGCGTTATCACGACATCTGCTGGCGTGATCAAGTCTTCTGTGTTGAGTTCCTGTGTATTCGTGACAATTTCACTGCGCCGTTGATCGCCAAATTGATCTTTAATGGAACGCAATTCATCAACGATGATGGCTGTAATTCGATCCGCGTTCGCTAGAATATCGAGAAGATCGATGATTTGATCAATAACCTCCTTGTATTCATTGACGATTTTTTGTTGTTCGAGGCCAGTCAAGCGTTGCAATCGAAGATCGAGAATTGCTTGCGCTTGCACATCGGATAATTGATAGCCATGATCAAACAAACCAAATTCAGCACCAAGTCCTATAGGACGAAAAGCAGCTGTATCCTGTGCTGAACGGGCCAGCATTTCCGCAACCAATTGAGAGCTCCAGGCTTTTCCTATCAATGCTTTCTTTGCTTCTGCTGGTGTTGCCGCCGCTTTGATGAGTGCGATGATCTCATCTACATTTGAAAGCGCGACAGCCAATCCTTCTAATAGGTGCCCGCGCTCCCTTGCTTTTTTCAGCTCATAAACGGTACGACGGGTAACGACTTCACGACGATGGCGTAAAAATGCCTGGAGTAATTGCTTTAAATTGAGTAATCGCGGCTGACCATCGATTAATGCAACCATATTGATGCCGAAAGTATCTTGCATTTGCGTTTCTTTATACAAGTTATTCAGAATCACTTCCGGTATTTCGCTACGCTTCAGCTCAATTACTACTCGCATTCCGGACTTATCCGATTCATCACGCAAATCCGATATCCCTTCAATCTTTTTATCGCGAACCAGTTCACCAATCCGAATCAGCAAATTCGCTTTATTAACCTGATAAGGCAGCTCATCGATAATAATGCTTTGACGTGACCCTTTCTCAAGATCTTCAAAGTGAGTTCGGGCCCGCATTACGACGCGCCCTCTGCCGGTAAGATAACCATCTCTAATGCCTGACGTTCCATAAATGATTCCAGCCGTTGGGAAATCAGGCGCTTGGATACACTCGATAATTTCGTCGATACTGGTTTCAGGGTTATTAAGCAAGCGGAGACAGGCATCGATTACTTCGCTTAAATTATGGGGAGGGATATTCGTCGCCATGCCCACAGCAATCCCTGAAGAACCATTGACCAGCAAATTAGGGATTTTGGCTGGAAAAATCAGCGGCTCTCGCTCAGAACCATCATAATTAGGGCCAAAATCAACCGTTTCTTTGTCCAAATCGGCCAGTAATTCATGCGCAATTTTTGCCATACGAATTTCGGTATACCGCATGGCTGCTGCATTATCACCATCAACCGAACCGAAGTTACCTTGCCCATCGATGAGTACATAGCGCAATGAAAAATCCTGCGCCATCCTAACAATCGTATCGTAAACAGCTGTATCCCCATGCGGATGATATTTACCAATCACGTCACCGACGATACGCGCTGATTTTTTATAGGGACGATTCCAATCATTGGAAAGCTCGTGCATTGCAAATAACACTCTGCGATGAACTGGTTTCAAACCATCCCTAACATCCGGTAGCGCCCTTCCAACGATAACGCTCATCGCGTAATCTAAATAGGAACGACGCATTTCCTCTTCAAGGCTAATCGTAAGTGTCTCTTTTGCAAATTGATTTATTGGCATTGGGTCTGTTTGATTTTGAAAGTATTCTCAATCTATTTTGTTAAAGGGCAGATTGAAATAAAAATTAACTTATCGGTTAAAATTAATAAAAGTGGCCATCCAACAAAGAAGTAAAATGCTACTTGCTTAAAGGTTGCTATATTTTAGCACGCCATTCCCGTCCATTTTTTTATAAAGTTTGAAGAAGCATGGAGGGAAGGAAATAATTTAGGTGACGTGGCGTTCAATACAAAGAGTGGAAATAGCCAAAAAGCGCTTGATAAAGCCTACTAAATAAGTAAATAATAAAAAATTACTTAATATTGCTTGATTTTCAATTTGATAATACAGCATAGTTTCAAATTTCTCCTTTTTAACTTTTTAGAGATGAGTACTCCACTGTGTCTTATTTGATGAACACGTATCAAAGACTTCCGGTAACCTTTGTTAAGGGTTCAGGGGTCTGGCTATGGGATAACGATGGTAATCGCTATTTGGATGCACTATCGGGTATCGCTGTCTGCGGGTTAGGTCATTGCCACCCTGCTTTAGCGAAAGCACTCAGTCATCAGGCTGAAACACTCATTCATACTTCAAACCTATATCACATTGAAAACCAGGAATTATTGGCCGAGCGGCTGGCTTTGTTATCAGGGATGGATAAAGTCTTTTTCTGCAATTCAGGGGCTGAGGCCAATGAAGCGGCAATAAAACTCGCTCGCCTTTATGGTCATCACCGCGGGATTGAGTTACCGACGATCATCGTGATGGAAAAATCGTTTCATGGTCGTACCATGGCCACACTGACTGCGACGGGCAACCGTAAAGCGCAAGCTGGCTTTGAACCTTTACTCACTGGGTTTGTACGCGTTCCTTACGATGACCTCGTGGCAGTTGAACAAATTGCAGCTAATAACAAGAACATTGTCGCGATCCTAGTAGAAACCTATCAAGGTGAAGGGGGTGTCAACTTCCCTCAAGTTAACTACTTAGATGGTCTGCGTCGGTTGTGCAATCAAAATAACTGGCTATTGATGCTTGATGAAGTGCAATGTGGCATTGGACGAACTGGAAAGTGGTTTGCCTTTCAGCACAGCAATAGTAGTCCAGATGTGATCACGCTTGCCAAAGGATTGGGTTCAGGTGTGCCGATTGGCGCATGTATTGCAAAAGGACCAGCAGCGGAGATTTTTAAACCAGGCAATCATGCATCAACCTTTGGGGGTAATCCTTTAGTATGTAAAGCCGCACTCACGACACTTGAAGTTATCGAACAAGATCACTTGATGCAAAATGCTGTCTCAATGGGAGACTTGATGCGGAATCGTTTTCATGAAAAGCTAGCAAACTGGTCTAACGTCATCAAGATCCGCGGGCAAGGCCTAATGTTAGGTATTGAACTGCCCATCGCATGCGGAGAATTAGTTAAAGAAGCGCTAGCTGCAAAATTATTGATTAACGTTACTTCAGAAAGAGTTGTTCGGCTACTACCCGCTTTGGTTATTACTCAAGTCGAAGCTGAACAGATTGTGGATAAGACATCATCGCTTATTGATCGATTTCTAACGACGCAGTATAACAATACGACGCCTACGTAAATAAAGTAAATCGATAACAACGACCTCATGACTCCCAAGCATTTCTTGAAAATTAATGATTTTACCCTCGATGAATTTGAATATCTATTCGAGCGTGCGCATTGGATCAAGAATGAATTTAAACAATATCGTCAGTATTGGCCTTTAACCGACAGAACACTGGCCATGATTTTCGACAAACACTCTACCCGCACACGATTATCATTTGAAGCCGGCATGTGTCAGTTAGGTGGCAGCGTGATTTATCTTTCAACGCGTGATACCCAGTTAGGACGAGGAGAACCCGTTGAAGACGCAGCGCGCGTCATTTCCCGTATGGTCGATATCATCATGATTCGTACCTTTGAGCATAGCATCATCGAACGATTTGCAAATCATTCCCGTGTTCCCGTCATCAATGGCCTTACTGATGAGTATCATCCCTGTCAGATTATTGGGGATATTTTTACTTTTATCGAACATCGCGGAAGCATCAAAGGTAAAACAATTGCTTGGATCGGTGATTCCAATAATGTTTGTAATACCTGGCTCCAAGCGGCTGAAGTTTTCGACTTTAATGTTCATGTTTCAACACCGCCCGGCTATGAAGTCGAACCTGAACGAGCAGGGTTATACGGCACCAATCACTACGAAGAGTTTAGTTCTCCCCATGATGCGGTGAAAAATGCTGATCTCGTTACGACCGATGTTTGGACCAGTATGGGATTTGAAGATGAAACTGAAATCAGAAAGAATGCATTTGCTGATTTCTGCGTTGATGCCGAAATGATGGCTTATGCCAAAGCAGATGCGCTCTTTATGCATTGCTTACCCGCCCATCGGGGTGAAGAAGTAACCAATGAAGTCTTAGAAGGAAAACAATCGGTTGTTTGGGATGAGGCGGAAAATCGACTACATGTACAAAAAGCATTAATGGAATATCTGCTGCTTGGAAAAATTTAGCAACCCGTGCGTTATCACGGAATCAATTGAACTACGAAAATAAAAAAAGCGATGAAAAAAGTTAAAAAAGTGGTCTTGGCTTTCTCCGGCGGACTCGATACGTCAGTTATTTTGAAATGGCTACAAGAAGTCTATCAATGCGAGGTGGTAACGTTTACTGCGGATATCGGTCAAGGCGAAGAAATTGAACCTGCGCGTGCAAAAGCTCAACGCCTTGGAATTAAAGAAATCTTTATCGAAGATTTACGCGAAGAATTTGTTCGGGAATATGTGTTTCCGATGTTTCGTGCGAATACCATCTATGAAGGGGAATATCTGCTGGGCACAAGTATTGCACGTCCTTTGATTGCCAAGAGACAAATTGAGATCGCTCGAGAAACAGGGGCTGATGCGGTATCGCATGGTGCAACTGGAAAAGGGAATGATCAAGTTCGCTTCGAATTAGGCTATTACGCCTTACAACCGGATATTCAAGTCATTGCACCATGGCGAGAATGGGATCTGACTTCGCGTGAGAAATTATTAAATTACGCTGAACGCCATGGAATCTCTGTCGAGATGAAGCAAAAAGGCGGTTCTCCTTACAGTATGGATGCTAATTTGCTCCATATTTCTTATGAAGGGCGGTCTCTGGAAAACCCGGCATTAGAACCTGAGGAGTCAATGTGGCGTTGGACACAATCGCCGGAAAAAGCGCCCAATGAATCTGAATATATAGAACTAGAATATGAACGAGGGGATATCGTTGCAATTAATGGCAAGCGCCTAACCCCAGCAATCATTCTTGAACAACTCAATCAACTGGGCGGAAAACATGGGATCGGTCGCCTTGATCTTGTAGAAAATCGTTATGTCGGTATGAAATCACGGGGATGTTACGAAACCCCTGGGGGTACCATTATGCTTCGTGCCCATCGTGCCATTGAGTCTATTACTTTGGATCGAGAAGTCGCTCACCTGAAAGATGAGCTCATGCCCCGCTATGCATCATTGATTTACAATGGTTACTGGTGGAGTCCTGAAAGAATGGCATTACAAACACTAATCGATGAATCTCAAGTCCACGTAAATGGATGGGTACGGGTAAAACTCTATAAAGGAAACGTCATTATTGTAGGCCGAGATTCTAAAACAGATTCATTGTTTGATACCAATATTGCAACCTTTGAAGATGATGCAGGCGCCTATAATCAGGCCGATGCTGCTGGATTTATTCGCCTCAATGCACTCCGGTTAAGAATCGCCAGTAAAATTAGAACACCCAGAAAATAGGGCGTAGGGGAACCGAATTCCGCTTCTTTGATTACATTAAACTTAGCGATTCTGCGCAATGAGTTGATCGGTTATATAAGGTGAAATGATCTCCATCAGTTGTGGAAAAATTTTAGGGTTGCCCGCTACGACCTGGCCACTTTTTAGATAATGATCATTCCCTTCCAGATCACTCACCATCCCACCTGCTTCGATAATGAGTAAACACCCAGCAGCGATATCCCAGGGCGACAAACCCATTTCCCAGAAACCATCGTATCGCCCAGCAGCGACATAAGCAAGATCAAGTGCTGCAGATCCTGGCCGCCGAATGCCTGCGGTCTTGGGAATAACCGCTTTAAACATGGCAAGATACGTTTCCATAAAAGAAAGGTCTCGGAATGGAAAACCAGTTCCTATCAAACTTTCTGATAGATTCGTTCGCTTACTGACACGAATTCGGTGGTCATTGAGGTAGGCGCCACGACCACGACTCGCAGTAAAAAGCTCGTTGCTAACCGGATCATAAATAACCGCTTGTGATAAGACACCGCGATGTAATAACGCGATCGATACGCAATATTTTGGAAAACCAAGCAAAAAATTGGTTGTTCCATCCAACGGATCGATAATCCATTGATAATCAGACTGCTTTTGACCTGACTGACTACCACTTTCTTCTGCTAGAATGGCGTGGTTAGGATACGCATCCAATAATATTTTTATGATTGCCTCTTCTGCAGCACCATCTACTTCACTGACAAAATCACTGTGTGATTTTTGGGTAACGTTCAGAATATCCAGATTTCTAGAAGCCTGATTAATAATGTTGCCTGCACGGCGCGCAGCTTTCACTGCAATGGTAAGCATTGGATGCATGTTAATTGATCAATAAATTCAACAATTCAGTATTCTAATATGATTCACCACTCTCCGCTTGATAATGTCCGAGTTGTTCTCAGTCACACGAGTCATCCCGGTAATATTGGAGCTTCGGCTCGCGCTATGAAAACCATGGGTTTAAGCTCACTTTATTTAGTCAATCCTAAATCATTTCCTGACAATGAAGCTTATGTTCGCGCAACCAATGCTCGAGATATTCTCGATCAAGCAGTGATTTGCTCAACGCTTGATATTGCCCTGCAAGACTGTGTATTAGCAGTTGCAATGACAGCACGCGCTCGTGAATTAACCCATCAGGTAATCGATACGAGGCAAATCGCTCAAAAACTTGTTGAAATCGCAACGGAATCACCCGTAGCACTGGTTTTTGGAAGAGAAAGCTCTGGGCTAACGACTGCTGAAGTCACCAAATGCCAGCTCACCGTCCATATTCCGACCAGCTCAACCTATGCATCACTTAATCTTGCAGCCGCTGTGCAAATCATGTGCTACGAGTTACGTATGGGCGCAGTTACACCAGAAAGCACATCACCTCCACCTGAAGTGCCACAACTTGCCAGCTTGAATGAAATTGAACTCTTTTATCAGCACCTTGAGGAAGCCCTGATTACAAGCAAATTTCTCGATCCTCAGCAACCCAAACGCCTGATGCAACGAATTCGTCGCCTATTTTCTCGAACCGCCTTGGAAAAGGAGGAAGTCAATATATTGCGTGGAATTATTCATGCGTTAGCGAAGGAGAAGCGATAACTATATCGAATTTACATGACTGGATTGACTTAGTAGTGTTATTTAGCGATGATTGCAGATGATATTTCTTTATTGACCCTACTTCTTATATTTAAGGAATGATTATGACAACGAATACGATCTTTAAACATAAAGTTAGCGCGATTATTAACAATAAGCACTTACTTAAACATCCGTTCTATATGGCTTGGACCGAAGGGAAATTAACCCAAGAACAGCTTCGCCATTATGCAGAGCAATATTTCTACAATGTATTAGCTGAGCCTACCTATCTCAGCGCCGTTCACTTCAATACCCCTCATGGTCATACTGAGGAAAACTGCGGTGATATCAGCGTACGTCAAGAAGTACTCAAAAACTTGATTGATGAAGAACATGGTTCAGGTAATCATCCTGCTCTGTGGAAAGCGTTTGCATTTGCTTTAGGTGCGAATGATAAAAGTCTAGCAAATGCCGCAGCACTGCCAGAAACCGATAACTTGGTGTCAACTTTCCGTGATATTTGCTTGAATAGCCCGTTCTATGTTGGATTGGCTGCTTTACACGCATTTGAATCACAAGTTCCTGATATTGCTGCAGTTAAAATTGAAGGCTTGGCTAAATTCTATGGAATGAATAATCCGAAAGATTATGAATTCTTCTCAGTTCATCAGAAAGCCGACATTTATCATTCTGAGGCAGAGTGGTCAATCATCGAACGGTTTGCAGATACGCCTGAAAAACAAGCAGCTGTTTTAGCCGCTACACAACGTGCTTGCGACGCTTTATGGAAATTTTTAGATGGTATCCATGAAAATTATTGCGCTAACTTGATTTGTGATCAGCAATCAGCCGTTACGCTTCATTAATTAATGCGGTGGATAGATGAGTTTTATCTCATCCATCCACCCGCTTATTTTCAATAATCAATTAGAAAGCTGCACTGAAGCCAACTTGACTACTAAACCCCGCTTCTGGCGCAAAGCTGCGTAAAAACGAAGTGGAATTACGAATCGTCGCATTGGTCATGTTAGACAGCTTTGCAAAGAAGAGAATCTTCATACGATCTGACGCTTTCCAATCATAAGTAATATCAAGATCTAATCGGTTATAGCCCGGTGTCTCAGTCTCTAGAAGACCTGGTCTATTTTGCTCCAACGCATGCGTATAGCGCAAAAGGCTTCTCCATTGCAGCCATTGCAATCCAAACTCAGCACCAAACCGCAATGGTGGGAGTCTTGGAACATCGCCCAATGATCCACTTTGGAATGAACCTCGTACATAATCTGAAAAGAATGTGAAGCGCGGATTATAAGTAGCAGCTATTTTAGGGCGCATGGTAATTTCAGCTTCATAGCCCCAGAAATTTGCAGTATCAGCCTGATAGCCAAAAATGGGTAGGCAATTTCTTAAATTTGCACAAGCTAATTGGAAACGCGGGGGATCGGGCGCAAAGTTAAAAAAGAAACCTTGGTTTTTTAAATAAATAAAATCTTCAACAGATTTATAGTAACCATTCGCATTAAAAGAAATGACATTACCAGCGTAACGTAGCCCTAATTCGTAATGATCTGTTTGTTCAGTATTTAAATCCATGCGCCCTAATTGATAGCTACGTGTAGCAAAATTAGGACCCGATGCAAATAGCTCTTGAACATCAGGGCTACGTTGCGCACGTTGCCAGTTTAGGAAAAATGACGTCAGTGGCAATATTTCGTAATTTAAGCTAGCCGCCAGCGAATAGGTCAAATAATTGAGCGAATTAGGCAGCGGCAGCGGCGAGGGAATACCGGCAAGCCGCAGCTCATTGCTTTTAGGCGAGGTGGTTTGGTGCTCTATTCGCCCCCCTAATTCAAATGTCGTTCGATCGTTAACGACTAGTGTCTCGGTTAGAAAAAAACCGATTGAATCTACATTCGATGATGGAGTAAACGTTTCTAGACCTGTCGCAGAAAAATTACGGTTCTGCCATTGCATCCCGAATTTACCATCCAACCAATCTCCCTTCTGGTGATTCATTTCCAGACGAGATTCCCAAACAGAATTACCAAATCGGGTCAGTGTAGAATTTCTTGCCGATATATTTTTATCAAAGTCTTTATGATCATAATCGATATAGCTGAGCTTGGCTTTGATCGATGGCAATGCTCCCCAGTAGGTTTTCCAGAAGCCTTCTAAATCGTAGCGTCGCTGATTCATATCAATACGAATTGCTTCTTGCTCGGATCGACTACTGTCACCGTGACCAGGAACACCTGGAGGGATGCCATAGTTTCTTGCAGTTTCATGATAGCTCCCACCCAAATAACCATATTTTCCTACCAAAGAAATTCCGGCAGAGCCACCCTGGCTATGTGAATGGCTATTTTGAATCACATTATTACTATTCGTAGTAGGTTCTACCTGAAATTGCTGCCGAATCGCCGATTCATCCAATGCTGAGCCGGGAATGTGCATGTTATTGGCTGATCGATGAAAGTAATCAAAATGTAAGGCAACCATGCTGCGCCCAATATCCAAACTTATCATTCCCGCCTTTTCACCCGGATTATGGTCAAAACGAAAATCAGTTCTGCCGGACATACCATTCGTCGGAATTCGATCAGGAATACGCTGGTGACTGATATCGACGACACCCCCGATTGCGTTTGCTCCATACTGCAGGGTTGCTGGGCCTTTTATAACCGTTATTCCATTCGCCAGAATGGGATCAAAAGGAATTGCGAGATCGGGGCTAATCGCAGAAAGATCATGCATACCGATCCCATTTTGCATGACTCGCACGCGAGGACCGCTCATACCTCGAATGACAGGCTGTCCTACACCGGGACCATAGGAAAGATTGCTAACGCCAAGCTCTCGTTCGAGCATTCTGCCCAGCGTACTTTCTGTACGCAAACGCAATTCATTGCCTTTTAACTTATGTATAGGCTCAGCAGTTACCGCTGACGAGGCTGATGTTTCAACCGTAATCGTTTCAAATTTAACTGTATTGCTGGGATTGGGTGTAATTGCAGGAATTGCAGATGAATCAGCAACAACAACAGGTTTCGGTTGGTTAAATTGATTGGTTGCTAGGGCATTACTTATCGATAAAACTGAAGCTGAAGCCAAAGCGAAAACCATGCCGATCGATCTGATCAGCACATTGTTGCACCGCTGTATCATAAACCTGCTGCTTGATAGAAAGTCTCAATTGCACCGTGATCACTAAGGCCGCCCAATTCACCACCGAGCGTATAAATTTTTCCATCTAAACTGCCAAGGCAAGTACCATTGTTGTAACACCGTGCATAATAGCCTTCGATAAAACGACTTTTTACTGCGTGTGGGAAGTAACGACTGTAATTCTCTTCAGCCCAATTAAAAAGTGCATCCATTCGATTATAATTGTTTAACTTGAGCGCTGGAGGGACATCCAAAGCTTCACTCAATGCTAAACCATTAAAATTCCCTTTTGCGTTGATATGAAAAACTAACGCGAACGGCTGGGAGGGTTGATAAAGAATATTTTCTCCTGTCGCATCAACACCGAGAACTGTAATGATCACCATATAGGCACCATCCTCCGGTGCTTGACCATCTGGTTTTTGAATTTTGAAAATAGGATGAGATTCGAATGTACTGGTATTCGTTAAATTTTCAATAAATCCTTGAATCCCTTTACCTTCTGAAGCTGATATCCGCTTTTCATCTGATAATCGACTAATGATAATTTGCTCTGAAAATCCTTCGGCCAACCATTGCGATTGCTCACTTGACCATTTCATCAAATGCGTTTCTGCTTGATACCCAAAAATTCCCCCTTGATCAAATTCTATGCCGGTGAATCCTGCATCACCCATGCGATAAGGAGCAATGGAATCAGTAAATCGAATTATAAAAGCGCTAAGATCACCCAATTTAGTGCCTTGTTTTCTGATATCAATTTCAATAGCCCCCTCTCGCCAGGCAAAACCCATATTGGGTTCACCTTCATGAGCAACCGCATTGATACCAAAACTGATTAGTAAGATTATCAAAACAGCACAATTAAATTTTTTGATCATTATTCTTAATTAAACTCACTCGATTTATTGCGGGTAATGCTAGCTCAGGGGAAGTTGAAAGACAATGCGACAAATTGTCGCATTGCCCCGATAGGGAATATTTGTTAGATTGGTACGCGTCTATACCCTGTCAACCATCATTTCAGTTATTTCTTCATGTCACTTTATCGCTTGATTTTCGCTGCTGTAATAAGTCTACTCATACCACTCCCCTCATTTGCTGGAGAGCTGCACCAACATATTGAAGTCAACACAACGAATCAACGTGTGCAAGTCAATTTTTGTCGCCCTGAGAGAGGCTGTAGTTTGGTAAAACCAGAAACGATTGGATTACCGCCAGGCCAGCTCCCGCTTGATAAACTAACGGGTACAGCAATTTACGTTTCTGAATTTACGGCGCTTCCTAACGGAATTGCAATTGATAGTCCTGGATTTGAAGGTATTGCGGGTGATTTGAATGCAGGTGACCGTGTTCATTATGTGGCAAGTAGCCGACTTAGCTTCTGGAATCCTGCTGAACGTCAATGGTCTTTAGCACCAGAAGGAACCCGTATTCGTTTAGCGGGCGGTTTAGATTTACAACCAGATCAATCCTGTGGTCAAGTGTTTTGTCTTCCAAAAGCTGTCGAGGGATTTACGATATTTAATCGACAAGGTGTTTCAGGCATCAACTCGTTAATCGTGGGTGAAGCTCGTCCTGATGGCTCACTACACACCCATCTGGATTGGATTCTTGAAACAGAACAAGGTGCTCCGAATGGACCGATAGGCGCTTATTTAGTTGAGTTAAGTATAAGGACTGACGCTTATCCCACTCCTTCTGCACCTTTCTGGATCATGTTTAATCATAGTCTACCAATCACTGAATTTCAGCAAGCGGTTGCAGACCGGGTTTTGAAAACCAGCATTGATACTGCTTTGGCTGATAAGCTTTTTGACTGGGCTGAATCAAATTACCTATCGCTATTTCCGAATAAAACCACTTCTTTTATTGCGGTAGGGTATTATGCGCGCTGCTATCAAAACGGAACTTGTGTCGGGGTTAGAGATAATTATGTTTTTGCTGTTGGTGGAGAATTCGGTCCCAATGTAGTCAATCTTGGAGAATTTTCTTCATTATTAAAGTTGGCAGGATTTTAGTTTAGGTCTGAAGAAAAAGTTTTTCGATTTTTCATACTTATAAAAATTAATGAATCTGGCGAGGCTGGATGTGTAATTAAAACATCTCTTGGAGATGTGGCATGAGCAATATCGTGGACTCAGCCTTGCCAGATTCATTAACCCCTATGCAGGCGAAGATTACTCTGAGAAAAACTCACGCGCCTTTTCCATCCATGACTTCGCTCGAGGGCTATGCCTAGAATTATCTTTCTGACTAATATCCTCTAACTCTTGCAACAATTCTTTTTGGCGCGCGGTCAAATTGACCGGCGTTTCAACTGCAACATGACATAACAAATCGCCAGCAGAATTACTGCGTACCCCTTTTATACCTTTACCTCGCAAACGAAATATCTTACCGGTTTGAGTTTCAGCGGATATCTTGATTTTTGCATGTCCCTCCAAAGTAGGGACTTCAATCTCTCCACCTAAGGCAGCCGTTGCAAAACTGATGGGTATTTCACAGTGCAAGTCGTTTCCTTCTCGCTGAAATACGGGATGACTTGATAGTTGAATTACAACATATAAATCACCAGGCGGACCTCCGTTGATCCCGGCTTCACCCTCTCCAGATAATCGAATTCGATCTCCATCATCAACCCCTATCGGTATTTTGACATTTAGCGTTTTATGCTGCTTAATACGCCCTGCGCCATGGCAAGAAGAGCAAGGCGAAGTGATCATTTTGCCGCTACCATGACATTTCGGGCAAGTTTGTTGAATCGAAAAGAAACCTTGCTGCATTCTGACCTGGCCATGCCCATCACAGGTTGAGCAGGTTTTTGGCGATGTTCCAGGCTTCGCACCAGAACCATTACAGGTATCGCAAGTCGTCATCGTCGGAATACGAATTTTTGTTTCGGAACCCCGCGCTGCCTGCTCAAGCGTAATTTCTAAATTATAACGAAGGTCTGCACCGCGATGGACATTGGAGCGTCCTCCTCCTCCGCGCATTCCAAAAATATCACCAAAAATATCACTGAATGCGTCACCAAAACCCTGTCCATGCGCAGCACCAGCAGCACTGGTATCCACACCTGCATGTCCATATTGGTCATAAGCCGCACGCTTACTGGCATCAGACAGTATTTCATAGGCTTCTTTGGCTTCTTTAAATTTTTCTTCAGCCTTCGTATCGCCTGCATTTCGATCAGGATGGTGTTTCATTGCCAATTTACGATAGGCTTTCTTGATTTCATTCTCATCAGCATCCCTGCTAATGCCTAGAACTTCATAATAGTCTCGCTTAGCCATATAAGTTTCCTGTTACATGGGTACAATCAATATCAATTAGTACTGCCATTGATTATTTCCCAATGGGTATAACGTAATTATCTTGAGCATTAATGAAATAATCATTGCTCATCTCAAAACAAAACGCAGAGTATGCAAGAAAAAGAATTGATAATTTCTTGCATACTCTGCGTTAGTCCCAAAATAATTTACAATTTATTTCTTCGTTTTAACTTCCTCAAATTCTGCATCGACTACCTCACCTTCTACCGTTTTTTCGCCCCCTTGCTGAGCGGTTGATTCGGTTTTTGGCTGCTCACTTTGCGTTTGATCCTGAGCGTAGATTTTCTCGGCAAGCTTTTGTGACGCTTGAGTCAAAGCTTGGGTCTTAGCATCAATGATATCTTTATCATTTGATTTCAGCGCTTCCTCAGCTTCTTTCAGTGCCGCCTCGATCTTAGCCTTTTCATCAGCTTCAAGCTTATCACCATATTCCCCTAGTGATTTTCTAACTGAATGAATCATTGCATCACATTGGTTCCTGCTATTAACCAATTCTAGTGCCTTTTTATCTTCCTCTGCATGCGTTTCAGCATCTTTGACCATACGCTGAATTTCATCTTCCGATAAACCTGAACTTGCTTGAATCTTAATTTTGTTTTCTTTACCCGTTGCTTTATCCTTGGCCGATACATGCAAAATACCATTTGCATCAATATCAAATGTTACTTCGATTTGAGGCATACCACGCGGAGCGGGAGGAATATCGGTCAAGTTAAATTGACCGAGACTTTTATTTCCGGAAGCCATTTCACGTTCACCTTGCAGCACATGAATTGTTACAGCAGTTTGACTATCATCGGCGGTTGAAAATACTTGATTTGCTTTTGTTGGAATAGTGGTGTTTTTTTGAATCAACTTTGTCATGACACCGCCCAACGTTTCGATACCCAACGATAATGGTGTCACATCCAACAACAGCACATCTTTTACATCACCTTGCAACACCCCACCTTGAATTGCAGCACCGATCGCAACTGCTTCGTCAGGATTTACATCTTTACGAGGCTCTTTACCAAAAATCTCCTTAACTTTTTCCTGTACTTTAGGCATTCTTGTTTGTCCGCCCACCAAGATGACATCATGGATATCCGAGAAAGATAGACCCGCATCTTTGATTGCAATTCGACATGGCTCAATGGTGCGCTCAATCAGCTCTTCAACCAAACTTTCTAATTTAGCGCGCGTGATTTTAATCGCAAGATGCTTAGGACCACTGGCATCTGCCGTAATGTAGGGCAAATTCACCTCTGTTTGCTGGCTTGACGATAGTTCGATTTTAGCTTTCTCAGCCGCATCTTTGAGTCGTTGTAACGCTAGCATATCTTTCTTGAGATCAATGCCACTTTCTTTCTTAAACTCGTCAACTAGATATTCAATAACTCGAGAGTCAAAATCTTCACCACCGAGAAATGTATCACCGTTGGTGGCAAGCACCTCGAATTGATGCTCACCTTCAATCTCAGCAATTTCAATGATAGAAATATCGAATGTTCCACCACCGAGATCATAAACCGCAATTTTCCGGTCACCTTCTTTTTTATCCATCCCAAATGCCAATGCAGCAGCAGTGGGTTCATTGATAATACGTTTTACTTCCAAACCGGCAATACGCCCCGCATCTTTCGTTGCCTGCCGTTGTGAATCATTAAAATAAGCAGGAACTGTGATCACAGCCTCAGACACAGGTTCACCCAAGTAGTCTTCAGCAGTTTTCTTCATTTTAATCAAAACTTGTGCTGAGATTTCTGGGGGTGCTATTTTCCTTCCACGTACTTCCACCCACGCATCATTATTATCCGCACGAACGATACTATAGGGCACCATCTTGATATCGCGTTGTACCATGTCTTCATCAAAGCGACGACCAATCAATCGCTTAACTGCGAACAAGGTATTTTTAGGATTGGTAACAGCTTGACGTTTCGCCGAGGCCCCGACAAGAATCTCGTTATCATCAGTATAGGCGACAATCGATGGTGTAGTCCGCGTCCCTTCCGAGTTTTCGATTACCTTAGGTTTACCATTCTCCATTACTGCCACACAGGAATTTGTTGTTCCTAAATCGATTCCTATTATTTTTGCCATTCTGGTTTAGTCCTTTAATAAATAATATCAATTACCGCTAATTAGGGTCTGAAATGGGGATTCATCGAGAAAATTCAAGTACCTTCTTTATTTTTTGAAACAGCCACCATGGCGGGTCGAATCACTCGATCAAACAACAGATATCCGCGTTGCATAACCTGGGTAACAGTATTCGCTGGAAGTTCTGACTCAACCATACACATCGCTTGATGCTGATGAGGATCAAATTTCTCTCCGACTGGGCTGATTGCTTTAATATTGAACTTTTCAAAAACATTGGTAAGCTGCTTGTGCGTTAACTCAACACCATTTCTAAAATTTTCTAATGTGACATTTTCTACAGCCAGCGCTGCATCAAGACTATCCATAACTGCAAGTAATTCAACTGAAACTTTTTCGATTGCATATTTGTGTGCGCTTGCAATATCCGCTTGAGCACGTTTACGAATATTCTCGGCATCGGCTTTGGCACGTAGCCAAGCATCATGGTGTTCGGCTGCTTTCAGCTCAGCATCCCTAAGTAATTGTTCTAAACTCGGCGTTGACTCAATAACCGAATCAGAAACAGTATTTCCTGTGTTACTAGCGCTACTCGTTTCTGTACCAACTGAAATAAGTTCTTGCTCACTTGATGATGAATTGTGCGATTCTTGCATATATCCTCTCTGTAATTTTTCAGGTTATGTGGGGCACATTTTGCTAATTTCAAGTTCTTTTCTGAAAAATTTATCAACCCTAATTTCTACAATGGAAATCTTTCGCTAATTTTTCAGCTAAACCAATATAATTTGTAGGCGTCAACGCTAGGAGTTGCTGCTTCTCCTTATCAGGAATTTCCAGCGTTTGGATAAATTGATGTAAGGTTTCCTGAGAGATGCCAGATTTTCCACGTGTTAATGCTTTCAATCGTTCATAGGGATTTTTTATCCCAAAACGACGCATTACCATCTGAACAGGCTCTGCTAAAACTTCCCAGGCATCTTGTAAGTCACGTTGTATGGCTACGAGATTTATTTCAAGCTTATTAAGACCTTTAATACACGAGTCATAGGCAAGCAATGTATGGCCCAGTGCAACCCCCATATTGCGTAGTACCGTCGAATCCGTTAAATCTCTTTGCCAGCGTGATACAGGTAACTTCTCACTCAAATGATTCAATAATGCATTCGCAATACCCAGGTTTCCTTCAGAATTCTCAAAATCAATCGGATTTACTTTATGCGGCATTGTCGAGGAACCAACCTCATTTTCTTTGGTTTTCTGCTTGAAGTAACCTAATGAAATATAGCCCCAAATATCTCGATTTAAATCAATCAAAACTGTGTTCACGCGAGCATAGGCATCGAATAATGCTGCAATCGCATCATGGGGCTCTATCTGAGTCGTGTAGGGATTAAATGTCAGTCCTAGCTGCTCCACAAAATTTTGAGCAAACTTTTCCCAGTCCAAGTTTGGATAAGCAATGATATGTGCATTATAGTTCCCCACAGCGCCATTGATTTTCCCCAATAGAGCAATCGCCCTTAGCCGATCACAGGCATAATTCAAACGATAAGCGACATTAGCCATTTCCTTACCCATCGTTGTTGGCGTAGCAGGCTGTCCGTGTGTACGACTCAATAATGGAACACTGGCAAATTGATGTGCCATGGTTTGGAGTTTATCGATTAGCGCATGCAGCATGGGTAGCATCACTTCATCACGGCTATTTTTGAGCATCAAACCATGGGAGAGGTTGTTAATATCTTCAGAAGTACACGCAAAGTGAATAAATTCAATCACATTTGCAATATCTGAGTACTGAGAAAAAGTTTCTTTTAGCCAATATTCAACCGCTTTTACATCATGATTAGTGCTTGCCTCAATTGCTTTGATCGCTTCCGCATCGGTTACTGAAAAATTTTTTATTAAATTTTCTAACCTACCAACGGTATTTGCTGAGAACGGAGAAACTTCACCAATGAGTGATTCGTTACTCAAAGCCTTAAGCCATTCAATTTCGACGATAACTCGATAGCGAATTAAGGCAAATTCACTAAAATAGGGCCTTAAAGCAGAAGTTTTAGCATGGTAGCGACCATCCAGCGGGGAAAGTGCGCAAATGGTTTGAAAAGTCATGAAATATATCCTGTTTTTCCTGCTATTTTATCTTAATTACACGATAAGAACGCGGCACAAATTAAAGAAATTAATTCCATGACTACAGGATTGATGAATCGAACTGATTCACTCATGTGATGATATTTATTGCAGTTGTCAGTCTATTTTTTTATAACTTATCCAATAAAAATCGCTTTGACCTTGATAGTGTCTCATTTTTGTTTACGCTAAACTCACATAACTCAATGTTAATTCCGCTAAAACTTCAGTTTATTAGCGAGCCATGCTAGGATTACGAATAATCTTACCATCAAAAATAGAGAGAGGAATTTGAATGGGTATCCCTTTTTTACAAAAATACCGAGTGGGAAGCTACATATTAAAACAGAAAATTTTAGGTGTTAAGCGCTATCCGCTTGTATTAATGCTTGAACCTTTATTTCAATGCAATCTTGCTTGTGCTGGCTGTGGAAAAATCGACTATCCTGATGAGACATTAAAACGTCGTCTAAGTGTTCAAGAATGTTTGGATGCTGTTGATGAATGCGGTGTACCAGTCGTTTCGATCGCAGGTGGAGAACCGCTGATTCACAAAGAAATGCCGCAAATTGTAGCGGGAATAATACAGCGCAAGAAATTTGTGTACTTATGTACCAACGCGCTACTCCTGGATGATCGGATGGATGACTATAAGCCTTCCCCCTACTTCACATTCTCTATTCACCTGGATGGTAACAAAGAACGCCATGATACCTCTGTATGCCGTGATGGGGTATACGACAAAGTAATTCCCGTTATCAAGAAAGCGCTTGAGCGCGGATTTAGAGTAACTGTCAACTGCACGCTGTTTCAGAATGAAACCGCAGAAGAAGTCGCTGATTTTTTTGATACCGCGACTGAGTTAGGGGTTGAAGGTATTAACGTTTCCCCAGGATTTAGTTATGAGCATGCTCCGCGGCAAGATGTTTTCCTTCAACGTTCTGTCAGTAAGCGTTTATTTCGTGCCATTTTTCAAGAAGGTAAGAAACGCAAACGCGCTTGGAGATTCAATCATTCAAGTTTGTATTTAGACTTTCTGGCAGGAAATCAAAGCTATCAATGTACTGCGTGGGGTAATCCAACCCGTAATTTATTCGGATGGCAGCGTCCTTGTTATTTGCTCGTTGATGAAGGTTATGCATCAAGCTTCCGTGAGTTGATGGAAGATACTAACTGGGATAAATACGGCGTAGGGAAAAATCCTAAATGTGCAAACTGCATGGCTCACTGCGGCTTTGAACCAACCGCTATCAATGATACTTTTGCACACCCAATCAAAGCAATGCGTGTCAGTTTAAATGGACCTAAAACTGATGGTCCAATGGCAATCGATCCCTCACAGCAAAATAGTAGTGCGGATAATGCACAAAAGGATTTTCCTATCCCTGTGGTTGTAGAGCCAAAAGCAGTAAAAGCTTCTTCTTCAGGAGATGTATCAAATAAAAAATAAATAACCGGTAGAATTTTTATTTCACTATATTTCAAAACGTGAAACTAGAACTCTACCGGATACATTGTTATTCAGATTATGTTTGAAATTTTTACCGTTGGTTTTGCTTGCTTCGGTGCGCTTCTTTGGTGGATCATCGTACTACTGCCTTGGAAGCCAACGAGCACAAAAGAATATCTTGAGTCTAACCCTCGATTAAATTCTGAACAAATCAGTAATGTAACAGTTCTCATACCAGCGCGAAATGAAAGTGCTTCAATTGAAAGAACACTACAAGCGCTGTCAACGCAGGGGAAAAATTTACCAATCATCATCGTCGATGATCAATCTGAAGATGATACCAGTGAGAAAGCTAAAAACTTTCCAGTAACCATTATCTCAGGTACAACGCTACCAACGGGATGGAGTGGTAAGCTATGGGCACTAGAACAAGGATTGGCCCATATAAAAACATCTTATGTGTTACTGCTTGACGCTGATATCGAACTCGATAACGGTATGGTTGCAACATTACTTCAGAAAGCAGAGCATGAGCAGTTAGCGTTCGTATCGTTAATGGCAGAACCTAATATGGATAGTTTCATCGAACGTTTGCTGATGCCTGCTTTCGTTTTTTTCTTTAAACTGCTGTACCCTTTTAAGCTTTCCAATACCCCCCAATCAAAGATCGCTGCTGCTGCAGGTGGTTGCATTCTTGTCAAACGCGAAGCGCTACATCAAATCGGCGCCTTTAATTGCCTTCGAAATGCGCTCATTGATGACTGCACACTAGCGAATCGCGGTAAACAAGCGGGTTTTCTTACCTGGACTGGATTAAGTCACTCAGTCAAGAGCCATCGAGAGTATCAGACATTAATGCCAATTTGGGATATGGTGGCACGAACGGCATACACACAGTTAAATTATTCTATCTTTTGGCTTCTGGTGTGCACACTTTTGATGATTAGCCTGTTCTGGTTTGCTCCAGTTGGATCATTCTTAGCGGAAGAATGGCTTGGCGTTATGATTGGTCTATTTACTTGGTTAGCCATGTTAGTTGCTTATATACCTACACTTCAGTTCTATCGCCGTTCATTGCTATGGGTCGTTGCTTTACCGTTTATTGGTTCTTTATTCCTATTAATGACCTGGACATCTGCATTGAAATATTGGCGTGGAGAACGTGCTTTATGGAAAAATCGTCGCTATGAAATCTCGTTATAACTTTATTCTTTTACGCTATCTGATCATCTTCAGCGTGGTACTGTTTGTACCCGCACTATCTCATTCACAACCAACCGAAAGCGAAACACCGGAGCAAGTCATCCATGAATTACAAGCTACGCTGATTCAAGTAATGCAAAAAGGCACTGAATTAAGTTATCAAGAACGTTTCAATCTCCTTGCACCAGTAGTTCAACGATCTCATGATTTACCAGCGATTATTAAGGCCGTGCTTGGAACACACTGGAATAAATTAACTGAGGAACAACATCAAGCAATTACCGAAACGTTCAGTAAGCTTAGCATCGCCACCTATGCAGAGCGATTTAATCAACATGACCAAGAGCGATTTGAGTTTATTGAAAAACGTACCTTACCGAAAGAGCAAGTACTTGTTCGGAGCCAGCTCATACAGGCTGATGGCAAAGCGGTTAACTTTGATTATGTAATGCGCCAAGGGACCAATCATAATTGGAAAATCATCAATATTCTCGCGGATGGCGTGAGTGACCTCGCATTAAAAAGAGCGGAATACAGTGCCATCATCCAACGCGATGGCTTCTCTGCACTACTTTCCTTGTTAGAACAAAAAATTATTCAGGCAGAGCAACATCACTAGTATCTTCTAATACATGCAATATTGTTCACTAACTTAGCCTTTACGTCTGTGATCGTGGTGCCTGACTTCTCATTTACTAATTGAGACAACTTTCCTTTCTTTCAGTATAACGAACTCAGTGAAACCTACCGATCAACAAGAACGTGTATTGATAGCCTGGGCAGCGTTTTGCTATCGCTACGCTTTTTGGGTTTTGTGTTTTTTACTCATAACCGGGATCGCATGCGGCACTTATACCGCGCGTAATTTAGAAGTGCTAACGGATACGGCTGATATGTTATCCGAAGAACTTCCTTTTCGTGTCAACCTTGCCAAACTCAATAAAGCTTTTCCACAATACGAAAATACCTTGATTCTGGTGCTCGATGCACCCACACCTGAACAAGCTCATGCCGCAGCAAGCCGATTAACGTCTTATTTAAAAGACGGACATATCGAGGCTTATGATATTTATTATGGAGCGGGAGAACCATTCCTAGAACAGAATGGTTTACTTTATAAAAACATCGCAGAGCTTGAATTTTTAGCAGACCGACTTGCGGCAGCGCAACCGCTAATTGTTAGAATTGCTCAAAACCCAAGCCTATTAACCTTCATTCAAACTCTGACAGAAGCTGTCGATGCATTTCGTAGCGGCAACAACCTCGAATTAGACCCAGTTCTAGACGGAATTTCAGCAACGTTGTCTGCAAGGCTCGCCCATAATCCTAGGCCGCTTTCTTGGCAAGCATTATTTAACGATGAGCACCCTCAAAGCAGCTACAAAGAAATCATTATCCTACAACCCAAACTAGATTACACCGAACTCTTTGCAGCTAAAGATTCGATTGATGCGATAAGAACCGCATTTCAGACACTTAATCTTGAAAATGATTTTTTAACAAAACTGCGGATTACGGGTGAAGTTGCACTTTCCTATGAAGAGTTGCTGAGTGCCATGCATGGCGCTGAATATGCGGGTTTGGTTGCGCTCATCATCGTTACACTTATTCTTTTTGTTGCTTTACGATCAGCGGGGGCCATCATTACCGTGCTAGTGAGCTTGCTATTGGGATTAGTCATCACAGCGGCTTTCACGACGGCAACGATTGGTCATCTCAATTTAATTTCAATCGCTTTTGCTGCGCTCTATATTGGACTTGCAGTAGATTACGCCATTCATTTGATACTCCGCTACCACGAGTTGAATCGACCAGATCAACCCGTCATCGAAATATTGCTAAGGGCTATTCACGATATTGGCCCTTCTCTGCTAATTTGCGCACTCACAACCGCAATTGGATTCTATGCTTTTATTCCAACAACTTTTCTAGGAATCGCTGAACTGGGAATCATATCGGGAACTGGTATGTTTATCAGCTTATTCATAACGTTAACGGTCGTCCCCGCATTACAACGTTTTCTACCCTCAAAAATTCAATTTCAAGCACACAAAAATAAATCAATAACTCAGCAATGGCTAGCGCTTCCACAAAAATGGCCTAAAACAGTTTATGCGTTAGTAGCACTATCTTTTGCACTTGCACTCACCACATGGAATCAAATTAGATTTGATTATAATTTACTGAATCTCAGCGACCCTAATGGTGAAGCTGTGTTAACTTTTCGCGAGTTACTCGCCGATACGCAACATTCACCCTGGCTATCGATGGCAACTGTCAAAAGTCTTGAAGAGGCTAATAACCTTGCTACGCAGTTAACAAACCTACCTGTCGTCGATAAAGTGATTAGTATCGCTGATTTCATCCCAGATCAACAAGATGAGAAACTTCAAATCATTGAAGGAATTGCACTTACACTCGGACCTTCCTTCTTTACTGAAAACCATGTCGAGAATGATAATCTTGAGTCCAGTGATTTCACCCAGATTAACCAAGCGCTTGAAAATTTAAGGTATCAGCTCAATCAATTAATGATTGAAAAACCTAATCACTTAAGTATTGAGTCATGGAAAAGACTGAGCTTTTCGATTGATCAGCTACTTACCTTTATCCACACAGTTCCTGCTGGACAAGTGCAACCTTTCTTAAATGCACTTCAAAACGATTTAATCGGTCAACTACCTGGTGTACTCAATCGCCTCCAGCTTGCTCTTGAAGCTAGCACCATCAAGGATGAATCTTTACCAAGCTCATTACGCCAGCGCTGGCACAATGAATCCGACGACTTCCTTGTTGCTGTTTACCCATCAGAAAACCTCAATGATAACGATGCACTGAAACGTTTCATTCGATCGGTTCAACAACATGCACCACAAATTAGTGGCACACCAGCCATCATGCTCGCAGCAGGAGAAGCGGTGGTTGACGCATTTATCCATGCATTCATTCTTACTTTACTTGGTGTAACCCTATCACTTTATGTTTTATTGCGAAAAAACATTTTACTTGTTGTAATAACGCTTCTGCCATTACTTCTGGCAGCATTATTTACAGTTGCAACAACAGCGCTGCTAAATATTCCATTTAATTTCGCTAATGTAATTGCATTACCACTTTTACTAGGCATTGGTATCGATAGTAGCATCCATATGGTTTATCGAAGCTTGAGTTCTGTAGAAAACCAAAGAAGTTTGCTACAAACGAGTACAGGCTCTGCCATATTTTATAGCGCACTGACGACTATGGCGGGATTTGGTAGTTTGATTCTATCTACTCATCAGGGAACAGCAAGCATGGGTATGCTGTTAGCCGTTGGAATTCTTTACATCTTGATTTGCGTCTTTATCATTCTACCTACCCTGCTTACTCGTTTTAAACATAAGCTTAATTTCTAAATACTGCGACAAATAATCAGCTAAGGGCTTCAAGGGCCTCTATCATCATTCCAGCAACATTAAATCCAGTTTGCTTGGTTATTTCTCGCATCCCAGTCGGACTCGTCACATTGATTTCAGTTAATGAATCCCCGATCACATCAAGCCCAACCAATATTAAGCCTAGCGTATTTAGGACCGGGCCTATCGTAGTTGCAATTTGTAAATCACGCTCTGACAAAGGCTGAACAATACCAATTCCACCCGCAGCCAGATTTCCCCGGCTTTCTCCTGATTTTGGCTTACGTGCAAGTGCATAGGGAACCGGTTTCCCGGCAATAAGCAAAATTCGTTTGTCGCCCAATACAATCTCTGGGAGAAAACGCTGGACCATAATGGTACGCGTCCCATAATGAGTCATCATTTCCAGAATTACGCTCAAGTTAGGATCAGTACTATGCACACGAAAAATACTAGCGCCTCCCATCCCATCTAACGGTTTCAATACGATATCTTGATGTTGACTCAGAAATTCCCGAATCAAATGCTCATTTCTAGTTACTAACGTGGCAGGAATAAAATCGGGAAATTTTGTAATTGCCAGTTTCTCATTATGATCTCTAACACTCCTAGGGTTATTAATGACCAACACACCCTGTTGCTGTGCGATTTCTAGCAAATAGGTGCTATAAATATACTCCATATCGAAAGGGGGATCTTTACGCATCAAGACTATATCGAATTGCGCTAATGGAACGACTTCTTTGGGGCCTAGATCAAACCAATGTGCCTGAATCTCTCCCGATTGCTTGGGCTGCAACTCGTTTACTCTGGCCATGACGATATTATTTTCATAACTCAGGTCACCTTGATGCATTACAAAAACCCGATGATCACGCACGATGGCTTCTTGCATCATCGCAATACTAGAGTCTTTTTCAATTTTGAGCGATTCTAACGGATCAATAATAAAAACCAAATTCATACGAAATCAGCCATAACTTGCAATCGACCTAAGCGCCAACCTTAGGTGCATGCTGCTCTAGTTCAACGGCAGCGGCAAGTAAAGCCAGCCTCGCTACAACACCATAAGCATAGAACCGATTTGGAACTGAATCAGGAAGTGCTGCATGATTGGGAAGTACACAGGAAGTATCAAATGCTAATGGAACAAAATGCATACCAGGTGCGTTCAAATTCTCATCGATACCTTTACCGGTATGAACACGATAGAATCCTCCTACAACATAACGATCGATCATATAGATCACAGGCTCGGCAACGGCTTGATGGATGCTCTCAAAAGTATAAACGCCCTCCTGTACCAAAACGTGGCTCACAGACAACCCTTCTTTGATTTTAGCCATCTTATTGCGCTGCTTGCGATTAAGCTTATAAACATCAGCCCCATCTTTTACCGTCATGATCCCCATGCCATAGGTACCCGCATCCGCTTTGACAATTACAAAGGGCTCTTCCTTGACACCATATTGAGTATATTTTTCTTTAATATTACTGAGTATTTCATCTACGGTTGCTGCGACACAGTCTACCCCTTTCTCTTCATGAAAATCGATTTTTCCACAAGAATTAAAATAGGGATTAATAAGCCATGTATCGATACCAATCAGTTCCGCAAACTCCTGTGCTACCCGATCATAAGCCGTAAAATGCTGAGACTTTAAGCGCGTAGTCCATCCTGCATGAATTGGCGGAATAATAATTTGATCTAAATTTTTTAAGCTATCAGGAATTCCACTTGAAAGATCATTATTTAACAAAATAGCACAGGGATCAAAGTTTCCAACTGATAGCCGATTTCCTTTCCTTACGATTGGCTCTAGAAGTAGCGTATTTCCATCAGGTAGATTAATAGGTGTAGGTTCTGTAATTTCCGGAATCAACGAACCAATTCGGATATTTAATCCTGCATGTCGCATAATCCGCTCTAATACATGCACATTCTGAAGATAATAAATATTTCGTGTGTGACTCTCTGGAATGATGAGAATACTATGCGCTTCAGGGCAAATTTTCTCTACTGCCGCCATCATCGCTTGTACACAAAGTGGTAAAAAGTCGGTGTTGAGATTATTAAAACCACCCGGGAACAGATTGGTGTCGACCGGCGCTAGTTTAAACCCACTATTTCTTAAATCAACTGAACAGTAAAAAGGAATAGCATGTTGCTGCCATTTTCCTCGTAGCCAGTGCTCAATTGCAGGCATTGCTTCAAGAATACGCTTTTCAAGCGCGAGGATCGGTCCACTTAAGGCCGTAGTAAGATGTGGTACTGCCATCAAAGCAAATCAGAATGATTGAATTAGAGATTATATCATGCTAATTGGCTTTACCCGCTAATGCCATCATTACAAAAAAAAAACGACCCCTAAAAAGGGGTCGTTTTCTCTAAATAAGCTAAACTGCTTCTTTATGAATTAATGATCCATCGCTGCATCTTTGTTAAAGCTTGCAGGTTTTTTGAGTTGTTCCATGATGTCATTATCCCATTCACCTTCAACATTCATATGAGCTGCTGCGCCGAGCAATACAGCTTCAATTAAGTTGTGGCTTAAGTAAACATAGAGACCAGGCATTTTGAAATCATAAAGTGCTGCAACAGCTGCTCCACCAGGTACAAACCATGTTTCTTGGTTAGTAATTGGAGGATCATTAAATGAACCACCTTGCCATACTAAGTCACCATGACCACCAATCAGATGTGGACGTGAATCACGGTTAGCTTGTGAGTGGATAAATAATACTTTTTCGCCCACTTTAGCTTTCAATGCATTGTCACCGGTTATGGCTCCAACAGCACCGTTAAACACTACGTGACTTGGTATAAGGCCTGCAGCTACTCCTAAGATATCAGCCATACCTGCAGCAGGTTGATCATAGGATTTGTATTTACCATCCGCACCTTTAGGTACATAGAAATCTTGCTCACCGATATAATATGCACGATCGTATTTAACTGATTTACCTTTATTGTCTTTCAGACCATCTTTCGGTAATACCATAATCGCACCACTCATACCAGAGATAACGTGGAATGGAATCATCGTTCCGCCTGGCGCGCAATGATAGACAAAGACGCCATTTTTGAGTGCTTTCCAGCGCAATACCACTTCTTCACCAGGTTGAACCAATGTGAGTTGAGCACCGCCTAATGCACCTGTTGCTGCATGGAAATCAACGTTATGTGCCATTGTGCTCGTTTTAGGGTTTTTTAATGTAAGCTCTACATAATCCCCTTCATGAACAACGATAAGCGGACCAGGAACCGTACCATTAAAAGTCAATGCCCAGTATTTAACACCAGGAGCAATTTCAATTTGCTTTTCAATGGTTTCCATTGTTACTTCAACCACTTTAGGACCTTTTGAAACTTGATCATGCTCAGGAACAAACGGTGGTGCAACAAGTGTTTGTTTTACACGTGGCAATTTTGAAATATCATGCTTTGTTGCGAATGCAACAGAAGCAGTAAAACAGAGCAGCCCTAGCCCAATCACTGCTTGTACAGCTTTATTATTCATAATCCCTCCATAAATTTTAAAAATTGCGCAATGTTATCTAATCAGAAGCGCCATTCTTTTTTCGGTACTGCTTCCCACATTACCGCAACCGCATAAACTCCAACTATCACAAACAAAAAACAGAAGCAAATGCAGCGTGTTAACTATACACTTTAATCGCTGGCCTGTCCACGAATAACCTTTCTAGCACTAGGGAATGCGCCCTTTATTCCTATCATTGATATCAATTTATCATCCTATCAAGAAACCATTTGCATTTAAAAATAAGGGTAATATTTAAGGTATATAGCTATCATCTCGAACGGCGTAGTAAAGCCTTTTTTGCAGCCTCATATTCTTCTTGAGTAATTGCATTTTCTGCCAGTGCACGCTGCAGATCCTGCAGTTCCTGCCCTGTCGTTATCGTGGAAGTTCCTTGCACTTTTACAGATGCGTCTCCTCCAAAAGCGCAACCGGTAATTAGCGTAATTAATGCCAAAACTAAAACTGTAAACCTTATTGCCATCTTAAATTTTCTCCCAATTTTTAGCGAATACTATCAATTAGTCGAGCTTTTTGGCGCTGAAATTCCTTCTCAGTCAATGCGCCTGAATCGTAAGCTTTTTTTAGATCGATAAACTGTTGACCAATCGAAACATTCAAATTGGGCTGTTGCACAACTTCAGTGCTACTACATCCGCTTATCACTAGCAAAAAACACATATTAATTGTAGTGACTCTTAACTTACTCACTATTTCTCTCCGTTTAATAATGATAGATAAACCCCAATTTAGACCCTTTATCATTTAGCCAAACGATTGCAACCTTCCTTCTCATAGTTTAACTAATATGGTCTAGACTAATAAGATCTTGTCTGCTAGCTAGGCCTTAATATTATGAGCTTAGTGTGCCGTGGTCTCCAGATCCAATCTAATTTTTTCTAGTCGCGCATCATTCGGAAGTACACTTCCAGCTCTTTCCAAATAGAGCTGTGCATCTTCCAACCTACCTTCGAGTCTTGCTTTAGCTATGAACTGAATATAGCGATCGACGATTCTCCTTAATCCTGCCTGGGCGATATCATTATGTGCATCAATAGCAAGCACCATCTGATAATGCTTAAACGCATTGTCTTTAGCAGGCGTTGTAAAACGCGAAGCTCTCATCGCTTTCTCAGCAGCGTCTAAATGCATCTTGATAACATTCTTATCAATCGGTTCTTCTACAATCATTTGTGCAGATGTGTTCACTGATAAATCAGCCATGGTTGAATGCTGATTTCCTTTCAGTTCTGATTCAACTGTTGAATGCTCTACTTTATGATCTTCACGTACTAAAGGAATATCTGGTAATGCGGATACATTTTCAGAAGATGTTTTACTTAATGGATCTTCAACTAAATCCTTAATGTGGTGTTCACTCGACAATATCGGTTCGCTAATTTCAACAAGATCAGCCCCTTTATTTACATCGACTAAATCCGATTTCTTTTCCCCAAACCACAATCCAATCATAATAAATGCTGCAATACTAGCTCCTATCGCCAACCCCAACGGATTTTTAGTAATTTTATGCTTACCAAAATCATCAACGACTTCTGCACCAGTAATATTTGATTGAGCCTGATCTTTACCCGTTACATTATCGATTAACGCCATTAACTCCTCCACTGATTGAGGTCGATCACTGCAAGGAAGCTTCAGCATCCAATCAACTACTTTAGTGATTGAAGGGCTTAATGTCATACCTGATAATTCTGAAAGTGAAATCAAAGGATCAGATTCACCTCGTTTAATTGCATTTAACCGATTTTGTGCGGATACCGGCTCCTTATGGGTAATACACTGATATAGCGTCGCGCCGAGTGAATAAAAATCGGTTGCGGGCTTAACTTCCGTTGTAGATTCATATTGTTCTGAGGGCGAGTAAACTGTAATCAAGGTAGAAGTATCTTCACCCAATCGCCTTGCGAGTATCCAACGCGCAGATGAAAAACCCGTCAAGATAGGCTCGCCATCTTTTTTCAAGAAAATCGATTCGGGCTGGATCCCCTCGTGAATAAAATTATATCCATGCAGTTCTTTTAAGGCATTTAAGATTGATATCAGTATAAATTTGATCTCTGCCTCTTCAAAAATTGTTGATGGCTCTAGTATGCGAGAAAGTGGTTTGCCTTCATTACGATGTGTTATCAAATAAGCTGTCCCGTTATGCTCCAAGATATTTTCAGAGGCGGCTATATTCGGGTGTTCCACGTGAGTAAGAACATTTCCTTGATCTAGAAATGCCCTCAAACCCAAGTCATAATCTTCCTTATTCGATGGATTTTTGCATTCAACAACTTGGCTACCGCTAGCACGTAATGCAAGCTTCTGAGGAAAATATTCAAGTATCTCAACTTGTTCTTTTAGATGATGATTCCAAGCACGATAAGTAATATCAAATACCGTAGTTTCTTTCGTATCTTGAATTTCATAGACACCAATATGTGTACCTTTTGGCAGAGTCTGGTCGTGAGTATATGTCATGATATTGTTGTCCTTTTTCCTATACTTTATATTAACGTGTTGCCTTAAATATTAAATCATTTAGCGAGTTGAATTCATCTAGGGGAAATGGCTGATTACGTATCTCAGTCTTAGATTTTCAATGATACATAATTCCATTGACCACTATCTCTTTGATGAAAATAACCTTTCCCACAAACTTTACCATGATGCGCTCTATCGTAATTAAATCTTCATCCATATCTCTCATTATCCAACTTAAAATCGATCAAACAAAATGATTGAACCAGCAGTATTGCGATAACCAATTATCTTACAGATATTACCCAGTTAGCTCTGAGCAGAAATCGTTTAGAATCCTGACTAAACCGCGATACTTCGATATACTATATAAAATACATTTAATTAAAAATTGATAGTATGAAACCTCCTGTTTGCATCACAGTCACAGGCGCAGCTGGGCAAATTGGCTACAGCTTAATATTTCGGATAGCGGCTGGGGACATGCTTGGTAATGATCAACCCATCATTCTTCGTTTACTGGATGTTACTGAATCGCAAGGTTTTCTTAATGGTATCATCATGGAGCTTGTTGATTGTGCCTTTCCGCTCTTAATAGATGTCATTAAAACTGATGATCCACTCGTCGCTTTCGATAAGGCTAATATTGCGATCCTAGTCGGCGCTCGACCACGAACAAAAGGAATGGAGCGTAAGGACCTGCTAGCTGCTAATAGCGTTATATTCAGTACCCAAGGTAAAGCACTCAATGAAGTTGCTGATCCAAACGTAAAAGTGCTCGTTGTTGGCAATCCAGCCAACACGAATGCATATATTGCGATGAAGAATGCACCTAAACTACCAATAAATAACTTTTCAGCAATGCTCCGATTGGATCACAATCGAGCATTGTCCCAGGTAGCTATGAAAATTAATCAACCCGTTACAGAAATTAGAAAAATGATTATCTGGGGCAATCATTCTTCAACTCAATTTCCTGATATTGATCACACAGAGGTTAGAGGCGAGAAAATAATCAACCTTATTAGTGATTACGAGTGGGTTGAAAATTACTTCCTTCCAACTGTGCAAAACCGGGGTGCAGCTATTATCGAAGCGAGAGGTGGGTTATCGAGCGCTGCAAGCGCTGCCAATGCAATTATTAATCATATGCATGATTGGTTGATTGGAACTCGAGAAAATGACTGGGTGACAATGGGGATACCCTCTGATGGTAGTTATGGCATCCCAGAGGAAATTATTTATGGATTCCCTGTTACATGTCAGAATGGCACTTACAGGATTGTTCAAGAACTTGAAATCAGTAGTCGATCTAAGGCTAAAATGCTTGAAACCTACCAAGAACTCCTCGAAGAAAAAGATTCAATCAAGCATTTACTTTCAAACCGATGAAACTTCAATTCAAAGTGTTTTAATAAATGATAGAACCTCATCTACATGACCAGGCACTTTCACACCACGCCACTCTCTTATTAGCTTGCCCTGTTCATCGATAACAAAAGTACTCCGTTCAATACCACGAACTTGTTTGCCATACATATTTTTCAATTTCATGACTTCAAAGCGATTACAAACCGTTTCGTTTGAATCACTTAATAAATCAAATGGCAATCCTAGTTTTTCTCTAAAATTTTCGTGTGATTTAATGCTATCTCTTGAAATTCCAACAACTTCACAATTAAGTGCTTTAAATTGTTCATATAAATGGCTAAATTGCTGACTTTCGGTGGTACAACCCGGCGTGTCATCTTTTGGATAAAAATAGATTATCAACTTCTTACCACGATAGTCAGTTAACCTAAAAGGTTTACCTTCAGTCGATTCAAGTTCAAAGTCAGGTATAGGATTAGCTAACATCTGAGTATCAATTAATAAAGAAATTTATGTTTAGGGTATGATTTGATCAATTGTAATCAAGACATCTTTATCGCCCAATTTAACTGGTTGGCTAAATCCTTCTAAGTCTCCACTTGTCGGAACTGCCTGACCTGATTTACTTACCCTAGCCCCAATAACTACTTCAGGAAAACTAGACATTTTCATGGTAGGAGTCATAGCCATATCATCGTCAAGTGAAAAAGTTGCTGGTAAATCCTTAGCACTTAATCTGAGGATTGCTAAAGGCATTTTAGATCCTGTTTTTGCACGAGCAAAAACAAACAAAACATCCGTAGCGGATACTTTACTTGCCAGATCAGGACTAATGATCACTTTTCCAGATACCTTTGTTGATGTAATCGAATTTGCTGCTATCTTAACTTCATCTGAAGACGTAGCATCATGCTGTAAATCACTTGAGACCTTTGAATTCTGAGCTAATTGAACTGGGTGATCTTCTTTTCCTTTTACAGCAAGTGTCTTGGCTTGCTCGATGCTACTAGTCACTGATGCTGCTAATTGAGAATCTTCAGGAATAAGCGCCACCAGCCTCTGCCAGTAATTTGCTGCTTGTTCATAGTTTTCTTTCTCAAATTCAACTGTTCCGGCCAGAGCAAGTGCTTTCGGGTATTCTGGATCAATGCTCAGTGCATGAGCAATCAACTCAGCTGGTCTACCAATCAAGCTTCCATTATTCGTCATTGCCAACACATCTGCATAGTCACTTAATAATTGCGCATTGTCGGGAATCATCTCGACTAACTTAGCATAAGTAGCACTCGCTTGTTGATATTGACCCATTATGGCGTAGGTTCTGCCTAACATAACCCATCCTTCGATATCTTCCGGATTATCTTGAAGACGCGCTACTAGATTATCAACAACCGATTTAATCTCAGCATGCCCTTGTGGCACTCCGGCCATATTTTCAGAATGAAACTGTGTTGCATTTGCAAGCTGCGACTGTGGCAACAATCCCCGCGTATCACCGATCGCCATATACAACGATATAGCTGTTAGGGGAATAGCAAGCATAATCACAACCGCAGTTACTAAACCACGCGCTTTACTGGGTAATGCATCGGTGCCGGACTCAGTGCCCGATGCATTGACATCTAGCAACATTCTTTTTTGTAATTCTTGTTTACTCTTTTCGTACTGTTCCTTAGATAAAACATCGTTACTCAAATCTGCATCTAATTCAGCTATCTGATCACGATAAATCGCAATATTAGCTGTTTGACGCTCTAGTGCTGTTATTTTTCCCTGCCGACTCTTGATCAAGGTTGGCAAAACGAACATCAGCGCAGTAACAATAAAAGCACCTGCAACAACCCAAAATGTAGTCATCCTTTTTTATTCCTTCTCAATTTTTCTAATCAAGGTTTCTGCTTCTAGCTGCTGACTCTCAGATAGTTGCTGCGGTTCTTCAAATACTAGCGATCGACGACGTCTTAAATATAAAACTAAAGCAAGGATTGCCCCTAAGAATAATAAGATGGGGCCAAGCCATAGCAATATTGTCGTTGGCTTAAACGGTGGATTGTAAAGAACAAAATCACCGTATCGCGCAACTAGAAAATCGATTATTTCTTCATCGCTTTTATTAGCTTTCATTTGTTCTCGAATTTCTCGCCTCAGATCATTCGCAAAATCAGCCCGTGAACCAGCCAGTGATTCATTTTGGCAAACTAAACAGCGTAAGTTCTCCGAAAGCTCAATCAAACGTTTTTCTAAAATGGGGTCTTCAGCTACTGGAATTGCTTCATTAGCAAAACTTATCTGTACAAAAAATACTAATATAAATACAAGCGACATCTGCCAGCTTGACAGAAAATGACTGTTTAAATAATTCATTAATCTCAACCTTGCAATTCTTTTATCAGAGGTAGGATTTTATCCTCCAATGACTTCACCGTGACGGGTCCGATATGTTTATAACGAATGATCCCTTTCTTATCAATAACATAAGTCTCAGGAACTCCATATACCCCATAATCAATCCCTACCTTTCCATCAGCGTCAATAATACTTACCGCATAGGGATCACCATATTGCTTCAACCATTGAATTGCAGTACTTCGCTCATCTTTATAATTCAATCCATAAATTGGGACTATGCCAAGTTTAGCAAGTTGAACTAACAATGGATGCTCATCTCGACAAGCTACACACCATGAGGCCCAAACATTTAGCATCCAGACCTTACCCATATTGTCTTGCGATGCTAATGTCTTCGAAGGATCGTGTAATTGCTGTAATTCAAAGACAGGTGCAGGTTTATCAATGAGCGGAGAAGGAACTTGACGCGGATTCAGTGTTAATCCTATCCCTAAAAAAACCACTAATACAATAAATACTGCTAATGGCAATAGAAAGCGCATCATACGCTTTTACCTTCTGAAACGATTGTCGAGCTAATTGCAACGCCAGTGGAATTTGGAATCGATGTCGCTTCCTTTTCAACAGTCTGATTAACCTCAGATTGTTTTTTTCTAAGAATATTAAATCGATAACGGTGATCTGAAATAGCCAGAATTCCTCCCAGCGCCATAAAAATACAACCGAGCCATATCCAAACAACAAAGGGCTTGTGGTACACACGGACAACCCAAGCACCACTATCCAACGGCTCTCCCAATGCAATATACAAATCTCTTACAATGCCAGTATCTATCGCAGCTTCTGTCATAACCATACCAGATGCATTGTAAGTTCTTTTCTCAGGATATAATTTACGCACCACGGTATCACCTTTCAGCACATCGATATCACCTACTGTCGCTTTGTAGTTTGGTCCTGGCTTATTTGTAGTTCCATTAAACTTAAAGGTATAGCCGCCAATTGATACAATATTTCCAAGCTCCATCCGAACATCTTTCTCGGTTTCGTAACCATTAACCATCGTTACACCGATTACAAAAGCTGCTATACCTAAGTGCGCGCAATGCATTCCATAATAACTAGAGGATTGGCGAGTCAATCTCGCTATGACGCTCCCCTGCCCACTATTTTGGATACGATGTTTAATATTGACAACAATACTTGTGATAATCCAGAACGCCAAAAGCAGACCAAAACTAACCATAGGCTTCCATTCTTCCATCAATAACGGCATGGTCAGGGCACTTACCATACTAACCACAAATGCCCAGCGTAAACGAGTGACTAATGACGGTAAACTTGCTTGCTTCCACCGAGCAATTGGCCCAAGACCAATCAAGAAAATAGCTGGTGCCATCAAAGGAACAAATATTGTTTCAAAATAGGGAGGGCCAACGGATATTTTGCCTAAATTCAACGCATCCATTAATAAAGGATAGAGTGTGCCAAGCATGACACTCCCTGCAGCCACGAGCAATAAGACATTATTAGTCAATAACATCGTTTCGCGTGACACCAACTGAAAATCACCGCCTAATCCTACTTTAGGCGCACGCCACGCGAATAACGTTAATGAAAAGCCCACAATCACTACTAGATAAACTAAAATGAAAATACCACGGGCTGGATCAGTTGCGAATGCATGAACTGAAGTCAAAACACCTGAACGCACCAAGAATGTACCCAATAAGCTTAATGAGAATGCTGTAATCGCCAGTAAAACCGTCCAGCTTTTGAAACTACCACGCTTCTCAGTTACAGCCAAAGAATGAATCAGTGCGGTTCCAACTAACCATGGCATAAAAGATGCGTTCTCGACAGGATCCCAAAACCACCATCCCCCCCAACCTAATTCATAATAAGCCCACCAACTACCGATCATGATACCAATCGTTAAGAATACCCATGCTGCAGTGGTCCAAGGACGTGACCACCTTGCCCATGCTGCATCGAGCTGTCCACTCAATAACGCAGCAATTGCAAAGGCAAATGCAACCGAAAACCCAACATATCCCATATAAAGCATTGGAGGATGCATGACCATTCCTGGATCTTGTAATAATGGATTCAGGTCACTTCCTTCAAGCGCAGCGGGTAACAAACGATCAAATGGGTTAGAGGTAAATAATAAAAATAACAAAAATCCAACGCTAACCAATCCCAAAACACCTAAGACTCTCGCAACCATATCATCAGGCAATTGCTTACTAAATACACTTACAGCAACAGACCAACCTGATAACAAGAATATCCATAGTAATAACGAACCCTCATGTGATCCCCAAGTTGCAGCAAATCTGAAATGAAGCGGTAATTCAGAATTGGAATGAGATGCGACATTGAGTACTGAAAAATCATTATTAACAAAAGAATAAGCTAAGCACCCAAATGCGATTGCAATAAATACAAACTGCCCTTGTACTACTGGCCGCGCTATTGCTATCCAAGCAGGAATACCACGAGCCGCTCCGATTAATGGGAGCGTGCCCTGAATCAATGCTAATAACATTGCAAGAATCAAAGCAAAATTACCGAGTTCTGGGACCATAATTATTAAGTATTAAATGAATTACAATGAAAAAAGATTATTCTATTAATTTTGAGTTGATTTCTGGGCTTTAGCTGCTTGTTCAAGTGCAACAGCTGCTTCTGGAGGCATATAATTTTCATCATGTTTCGCAAGAACCTCGTCAGCATAAAAAATGCCATCGTTTGCAATTTTCCCCTGCGCCACAACCCCTTTCCCTTCCTTAAATAAATCAGGAAGTATCCCGGTATAGACTACTTTTATGGTTTCTGCCGTATCGGTAATCGCAAAATTAACGGTTGTGGAATCATTCTGGCGTTTAACGCTACCTTCTTCCACCAACCCACCAATTCGGAAACTTTTCCCAATTGGCGCTTCCTTTGCTACAACCTGAGTTGGACTAAAGAAAAACACAAGATTACTTTGGAACACATTCAACACCAAAATTGCTGCACTCGTTAATGCGGTAAGGCTAAAGGCTATTATTGCCATCTTTTTATGACGTGGCTTCATCTTTTCTCTCTCTTAAAATTGACTCTTTTGTGAGACTCAGTTGCTGCCTTAAAGTTCTAGCGCTTCTTTTAACCATCAGAATCTCACCTATAACACATATAAATGTAGCTAGATAAGACCCCCAAACATAGAGGCCATATCCTCCCATATTAAAAAAATCGGACCAGCTATCCCAGATCATCGCGTTGTTCCTCTTAATTCAGCTACCCAGCTTGTATGACTCTCACGTTCCAATATAATGTTCCGCGCTCTAAGCAAGATTACCGCTATAGAATACATCCAAGCAGCCAGCACCATCACTAACATTCCAACCAACATCGCAGTTGCCATTTTAGGTGACTGCATCACGCTAACCGAGGCTCCTTGATGCAAAGTATTCCACCACTGAACCGAAAAATAGATAATTGGAATATTGACAACCCCGACCAACGCTATTACAGCACCAGCTTTATCAGCTCTTCTCGGATCATCAATAGCTGCTTGTAGTGACATAAATCCAATATATAAAAACAATAATATCAATTCAGAAGTCAATCTAGCGTCCCAAACCCACCAAGTTCCCCACATCGGCTTCCCCCACCATGCACCTGTCCATAAAGCAATAAATGTAAATAAAGCCCCAGTCGGTGCTATGGCTGTAGCAAACATAGATGAAAGTCGAGTATTAAACGCCAATCCTATCCCTGCCCAGAAAGCCATAACAACGTATAAAAACATCGACATCCAGGCCGCTGGAACATGAATAAAGATAATGCGATATGCCTCTCCCTGCTGGAAATCAGTTGGCGCCACAAAAAAACCAATGTATAGCCCTGCAACAAGAAAGATTACTGCTAAAACAGTAAAAAAAGGAATTAATTTCCCGGCAAGGAAATAAAAACTCGAGGGTGCTGCATACTTATACCAATTTATTGACATACTAACTAATTTTATAAATTTACTAAAATAATATTCTACTCCATCGAAATTCTTAGCGATGCAGCGGCTGCCCAAGGAGCAAAAACGAGTGAAACCAATAGAAAAGCGCCAAGCAATGAAAAATGTGCATCATACCCTAAACCTGCAGCGCTTGCTTCAACTGCACCGGCCCCAAAAATTAATATGGGGATATAAAGTGGTAATACTAATAACGAAACTAATACCCCTCCTCCCCTAACTCCCAATGTCAGCGCTGCACCGATTGCGCCAATCAAACTCAGTATTGGGGTCCCTATCAATAATGATAGCGTTAGAACTCCCAAGGCTTCCAGGGACAAATCGTATTGAATACCAAGAATAGGTGCCATTAATACTAAAGGCAAACCGGAAACTAGCCAATGTGAAATCATCTTTCCCAATACCAAAAGAAACAAAGGCGATGGTGCAATCAATAATTGCTCTAATGTACCATCCATATAATCGATGGAAAACAATCGACCAAGTGACAACATCGAAGCTAGTAGTGCAGCTACCCATAATACACCTGGCGCTATGGCCCTCAGAATATTCATTTCTGGACCAACGCCCAGTGGAAATAGGCTAACCACAATAATAAAAAAAAACAATGTGATCAACACATCAGCCTGGCGACGCATCGCTAGCATCAAGTCTCTTCTGATTATCCACATCAACATTTCATTTCAATTCAAGTGTAGGTGATGAATCGCTGTCGCTGAAATATCGATGTCTTGATGTGTCGTCAGTATTACCATCCCACCTTGAGCAAGAAACCATTCTAACTTTTCTTTGATTAATTTTATAGCTACCACATCCAGCGCAGTAAGTGGCTCATCTAAAATCCACAATTTTGTTTTAACTAGCAATAATCTCGCCAGAGACACTCTTCTTCTTTGTCCTTGTGACAACACTCGGGCCAGCAAGTTTTCCCGCCCCTTTAAACCAATCTGTTGTAGCGCCTCAAGCGCCATTTTGTTATCAACTTCTAAACCAGCCAGCGCGCAGGAAATTGATAAATTCTCAACTGCCGTTAGATCATCCTTTATTCCGATCATATGACCTAAATAAGTAAGACAGCTATAGTACTGTTCACCAAGTGATCGGATATTTGAATCATTCCAAGTAATCTTCCCGACGCTTGGCTGTGTCAGTCCACATAGCATTCTCAATAAACTTGTCTTACCGCTACCATTGGGGCCGTGAATTTGTAGCAATTCACCTGATTTCACTGAAAAATTAAGATCGGTGAATAAAACGTGTCCTCCCCGTGTACACTCTAATTTGGTAGCTACTAGCATTTAGTATTTATAAGACTAAGTTTCAATTCAGAATCTCAACGCATCGTTAATGTTCAATGTGACACTAATCTTTTGGGCCTTATTTGATTGGCTTGAATCGTTTCTCCAATTCCCAGAAAATTCCCTCGTAAGTCATATAACTTAACTTTATTGCCCATCGGTAACTCTTGCTCATTTTCTTTACTAACGACTTGTCCATTAAACAACAAATTAACCTGTTCTTCACTTAACACTACTGAATGATATCCTTGCAAAAGAGAATCAACTGGATAGAGAAGTGAATCATGTCGTGCATTTACATCATCTTGAAATTGATCAAGCCCATAGGCCTGATCTAAGCAAAACAACCCTACTTGGCTTCTACAAAGATCAGTTAAATAAGCGCCCCCCCAACCCATTGCCTTACCTATATCCTCAGCTAAGGTACGAATATAGGTCCCAGAACTACATCTAACTCGAACCGTCAACACATCATTTTCGCATTTTAACAAATTTATATCGTAAATATTTACTTCACGCACTTTTCGCTCCACAACGATATTTGCACGCGCATAATGATATAAAGGTTTGCCATTTAGCTTTAGCGCACTAAAAAGAGGTGCAGTCTGATTCGTTTTGCCAAGAAAGTTATTTAGAATTTCTTGAACTTGGAAAGGAATCAACTCTACCTTACTTTTATACAGATCATTGACTGACCTAATTTCACCCTCTGCATCACCTGTCGTACTAATATATCCAAGTCTCAATGTGGCAAGATAGGTTTTATCTGCATTCAACAACATCGATGAAAACTTTGTTGCTTCACCAAAACATATCGTCAACAAACCTGTCGCCATTGGATCAAGCGTTCCTGTATGCCCTGCTTTAGAAGCTCGATAAAAACGCTTCACTACTTGTAGTGCACGATTAGAACTAATATGTTTTGGCTTGTTCAGTAGCAAGACCCCGTTAATCTTACGCTTAACGCAAGATTTTGGAGAAGAATGGGGATTAACCAACAAATTATCCACAATTCAATTTTGAAAATCTGATTCAGATTCTCCCATTCGCCACATCGATCAAATGCGAGAGATATGCACCTCGTTCAATTGACTCGTCGTAAACAAAATGTAATTGTGGAAAAACTCTTAACTTAATTCTACTGGCTAATTGTTTTCTTAAGTAACCATTTGCATGCTGCAATCCTGCCTCAATTTCGCTATGGTCAGCATTATCATTTAATGAAGTATAAAAAACCTTTGCATGGGAATAGTCTCTGGTCACTTCGACATCTGTAATCGTTATCATTCCGATGCGAGGATCTTTTAAATCATGATGAATCAAATCAGCCAATTCGCGCTGAATCTGATCAGCTAGCCGTAATGCACGTGCATGACCTTTTGACGATAGCGTACCCATGGTTTATAAAGTCCGCATGACCTCAACAACTTCATAGACTTCAAGCTGATCACCCACTTGAATATCATTATAATTCTTGAGTGATAGCCCACATTCAAATCCTGCTTTTACTTCCTTCACGTCATCTTTAAACCGTTTCAAAGAATCAAGCGCGCAGCTATGGATAACAACGCCATCCCGCAATACTCGAACCATAGAATCCCGCTTAACGAAACCTTCAAGAACATAGCACCCAGCAATTACACCAATTTTTGAGATTCGAAATATCTCTCTGATATCAATCAGCCCAGTAATATTTTCTTTACGTTCAGGCAGCAACATTCCCGAAAGTGCCTTTTTGATCTCATCGACCGCATCGTAGATCACGTTATAGTAATGAATATCAACGCCGGTAGTAACAATCAGTTTCCTAGCCCCAGCATCAGCCCTGCTGTTGAACCCAATGATAATAGCTTTCGAAGCAAGCGCCAAATTGATATCTGACTCAATAATTGCACCCACACCACTATGAATGATATTAATTTTTACTTCGTCCGTCGCAAGCTTCTGCAATGCGTAAGCCAAAGCTTCAGCTGACCCCTGCGCATCAGCCTTAATGATCAGATTAAGTATTTTAATATCATCTTTCTGATTAAATACCTCCTCCATCTTAGCTACTTGGCGCTGATCGAGTCTCACATCTCTAAATTTACCCTGACGGAAAAGCGCAATCTCCCTTGCACGACGCTCATCCTCTAACGCGAGAACCGTCTCACCGGCAACTGCCACATCCGACAAACCTTGAATTTCTACAGGAATAGACATACTGGCACTTTCAATGGGATTACCATTTTCATCCAGCATGGCTCTAACTTTTCCAAATGCTGCACCAGTCAGCAATACATCACCGCGCTTTAATGTTCCCGACTGTATTAAGATTGTAGCTACTGGCCCACGCCCTTTATCTAGGCGCGATTCAATGACGACCCCCTTTGCAGGCGCTGCTTTGACAGCTTTAAGTTCAAGAACTTCCGCTTGCAATAAAATACTTTCGAGTAATTCATCAATTCCCAGACCTGTTTTTGCAGAGACGCCGACAAAAATGACCTCTCCACCCCAATCCTCAGCAACCACACCGTGCGTGACTAGTTCCTGTTTAATACGCTCAAAATTGGCTTCTGGTTTATCCATCTTATTTACAGCAACAACTATCGGTATTTTCGCTGCTTTAGCATGGTGAATAGCCTCAATCGTTTGTGGCATAACTCCATCATCTGCAGCAACCACTAACACAACGATATCTGTAATCTTAGCACCTCGCGCCCTCATCGCTGTGAAGGCTTCATGCCCTGGGGTATCTAGAAACGTAATCATTCCATGTGCTGTCTCAACATGATAAGCCCCAATG
>SSFW01000037.1 GCA_008015595.1 Nitrosomonas sp.
AAGCACAATCCATAGCACGACACATTTCTTTTCAGGTGACCGTGAGTCAGTCAGGCGGCAGGCCGTGGCTGCCGCTTTGCTTGGTATCATCGAGTTACTCGAAGGAATTTCACCTTCACTTGTTTGAGGCTTCGCCATGACTCAACGTTTGTGACATGAGGCGATCCGTATAAGCAATCGCTACAGCAGAGATCAGAAAAGTGATATGGATCGATGTCTGAGCAATCAATGTTTTCTCATCATAAGCACCTGCATTGATGAATGTTTTCAGTAGATGAATCGATGAAATACCAATAATCGCGGTTGCAAGCTTGATCTTCAAAACCGATGCGTTAACATGCGACAACCACTCCGGTTGATCAGGGTGCCCCTCAAGATTCATTCGTGACACAAAAGTTTCATAGCCACCGATGATCACCATGATCAGCAAGTTGGAAATCATCACGACATCAATTAAACCCAGTACGACCAGCATAATTGCAGTTTCAGTAATTTTTAGCGGTACCTCTGCCTCTTCAGGTGTTACGATATGTAAGATATGTTTGAGTGATTCTTTGTTTCCCATAATGGCACCAACCAGATCCGTTAGCTCAACCCAAAAATGAAAAACATAAACACATTGCGCCAGCACAAGACCCAGATAAAGCGGTAGTTGTAGCCAGCGTGACAGAAAAAGAAAACGTGCAACCGCAGAAATTCGTTTGTTATCGGTTTTCTGATTTATTTCCATAACGCTCAAGTTCAGTTTTTGAATTAACAAAGATAACCCGTAAAGTATGAACCTTCACAGGATAATTCAAGCGATCAGGCCAAGCCGCTTGTACTTGGCCTAATTGTATAAAGACACGAAATTATAGTTTTGCTAAAACTTCAGCAACGGTTTGCCCCATCAAAGAAGGGGTTGGACAAATCGTGACGCCTAATTCTTTTAGTCGTTCGACTTTCTCAGCCGCACTCTCACCGGCAGAAGAGATAATTGCGCCAGCATGACCCATACGGCGGCCAGTAGGTGCAGTAAGCCCTGCAATGTAAGCCACCAAAGGCTTCGTCATATTTTCTTTGGCAAAGATACCCGCTTCAACTTCTTGCGGTCCACCAATTTCACCGATCATGAGCGCCACTTTGGTTTCAGGGTCTTGCTCCAGTTTCTCCAGTACATCGCGATGCGAACTACCAATGATCGGATCTCCACCAATGCCAACAGACGTCGTAATACCGATTCCTAATCGGCGCATTTGATCGGCAGCCTCATAGCCCAATGTTCCGGAACGACCAACAATGCCAACATTACCGCGCATATAGATATGACCGGGCATGATGCCGAGCATGGCGCGTCCAGGACTAATCGTTCCCGCACAATTGGGGCCTGTCATCATCATACGTTGCTCTTTCGGGAAGCGACGTAGAAAACTTTTGACGGTCATCATGTCTTGGGTCGGAATACCATCGGTAATGGAAACACAATATTTGATTCCAGCATCAGCAGCTTCCATAATTGAATCAGCTGCAAATGCGGGTGGTACAAAAACAATGCTAGCTTCTGCGCCAACTTTTTCCACAGCTTCTTTTACCGTGTTAAATACCGGTAAGCCTAAATGCGTTTGCCCCCCTTTACCGGGGGTTACTCCGCCAACAACTTTAGAACCATAATCGATCATCTCCTGTGCGTGGAAAGTGCCGATCCTACCAGTGAATCCCTGAACGATGATTCGTGTATTTTCATTTATTAAAATAGCCACTTGATGTTCCCCTTAACCTTGTTTTGCAACCACTTCGTTGCGCGCTTTAACCACTTTTTCTGCAGCATCAGCCAAAGTTTCCGCCGTAATGATCGGCAAGCCGCTTTCATCAATGATGCGACAACCTTCTTCGACATTAGTACCGGATAAACGGACAACGAGTGGAATTTTCATATCGATGTTCTTAACTGCTTGCACAACCCCTTCCGCGATCCAGTCGCAACGATTAATACCCGCAAAAATATTAACCAGCATGGCTTTCACACCTTGGTCCGCCAGAACGAGACGAAATGCTTTTTCAGTTCGTTCCGCAGAAGCGCCGCCACCCACATCGAGAAAATTAGCAGGCTCGCCACCTGCCAGTTTGATCATATCCATGGTAGCCATGGCTAAACCTGCGCCGTTGATCATGCAACCGATATCACCATCTAACCCAACATAGCTCAGGCCCGCTTCAGCGGCTGCAACTTCGCGCGGATCAATTTGGGTTTTGTCACGTAGCTCAGCAATTTTTTGGCGGCGAAATAGTGCATTTTCGTCAAAACTCATTTTGGCATCCAGCGCCATGAGTTCATTGCTTTTGGTCACAACTAATGGATTGATTTCCAGGATATTGGCATCCAAATCTCGCATAGCACGATAACATCCTTTGATGGTTTTTACCGCATGATTGAGCAAATCTTCACCCAAACCCAGTGCAAAGGCCATGGTACGTGCTTGGAAATCTTGCAGGCCCACTGCCGGTTCAATATGAATTTTAATGATGGCATCCGGATCCGTTACTGCTAACCGTTCGATCTCCATTCCACCTTGTGCAGAGCCAACCATGATGATGCGTTCATGACTGCGATCAATCAAAAAAGAAAGATAAAGTTCTCTTGCAATATCAGTTCCCGCTTCGATATAAAGCTTAGAACAAAGCTTGCCAGCAGCGCCCGTTTGATGTGTGACCAATTTCTTTCCAAGCAAGGACCCTGCGGCAGCCTCAACCTCAGGGTGTGTTTTACAAACTTTAATACCACCCGCTTTGCCACGTGCGCCGGAATGAATTTGTGCTTTGACAACCCATACATTACCATCGATTTCGCGACTACGTTGCACGGCTTCTTCAACGGTATGTGCAAGTCCTCCTTCCGCAATCTTAACGCCATATTGAGCCAAGATTTCTTTGGCTTGGTACTCATGAATATCCAATGCCTTTCCCCCTATTAATTCAATCAATCATATAAAACTTAGTAATGGCTATTTATTTTTGGCAGCAATGGCTTCTGCTGCTTTGACGATATTATTAGCCATCCGCTCAGATGCTGCGTCAATCAGGCGCCCATCTAAAGATGCTGCGCCTTTACCCTGTGCAGCCGCTTCTTTCAATGCCACTAAAATCCGCTTGGCTTTTTCAACTTCAGCAGATAGCGGTGTAAATACTTCATTTGCTAATGCGATCTGAGTCGGATGAATCGCCCATTTACCTTCACATCCTAAGGCTGCTGCTCTTCGCGCCGCTTGTTTATAGCCATCTGGATCTTGAATGTCTCCAAAAGGCCCGTCAATGGGTCGCAAACCATAAGCACGGCACGCTACCGTCATGCGGCTAATCGCTGCATGCCATTGATCGCCAGGATAATCAGGATTAAGTCCACCAATATTGGTCGTTCTAGCGCGATTACTTGCCGCATAATCAGCCACACCAAAATGCAGCGCTTCCAAACGACCAGAAGCACCATTGCGCGCAATGTCTTCAACATTCGCCATGCCCAGCGCTGTTTCAATCAAAGCTTCAATGCCGATTCTATTTTTTAAACGCTGCTGCATTTCCAGTTGATTGAGCATCGCTTCCACCATATACACATCACCATAGACACCGACTTTGGGAATCAAAATGGTGTCGATTTTGTGCCCAGCTTGTTCGACCAAATCCACAACATCACGCACCATGTATTGGGTATCCAAACCATTGATGCGCACTGATAGCGTGATACCATGGCCTTTCCAATCAAGATCATTGATAGCCTGAATAATATTTTTTCTTGCTTGAATTTTGTCATCTGGCGCAACGGCATCTTCGAGATCCAAGAAAATAAAATCGACCCCACTTTTCAGTGCCTTCTCGAACATTTCAGGACGTGAACCCGGCACAGCTAGCTCACAACGCTGCACGCGCTGAATTTTAGTTTCATACAAGGTGTGACTCATTTTTCCTCCAGTAAAAAAATCTTGTTTTAATGCGCCGAACTACGATGAAAAAAAGGGAAACAAAATCAACTCAAAGCTGGATTAACCGTCAAGCTGGCTTCAATAGGTGGGCGTTATGTGGTCCAGAATTTCAAAATAATTGGGCACTATTTATCATTTAAATGCAGCATTATACCACTTGCACCCGTGGAATTTTGGTGAAGGTAATCATTGCACGGTCAAGGATCGTGATAAATTTCACAGCCAATAACCGTATTTTCCCTTATCATTGGACAGAGCGAATGGAAAAGATATGAAATTGGGATGAATAACTAGCATGACTCATGCGTTGAACCAAAGGGCTTATTTTTTATCATTTTATTTTTCCATTATCGTTTCTTTGTTTTTTTCTCATACCAGCTTTGCCACAACCACCTGCAATAATCAATTCTCTGCCCACCTTACCTCGATCCAAGGTGAATTATGGATCGATATGTTGGGAGTCGGTCAATGGCAATTAGTCGATCAAACGCAGCCATTATGCGAAGGTGCCCGCATCAAAGTGGGTGCCAATAGCCGTGCTTCACTTTTATTACCCAATAACATCTTATTGCGCCTTGATGAAGGCACAGTACTAACCCTTAAAGGGATTGCCGCTAATGAACCGACACTGCTGGATCTATTAAAAGGGTTTATTCATTTTCTAAGCCGCACCCCTACACGACTCGAAATCACCACCCCCATTGCCAATGCCGGTCCTGAAGGCACTGAGTTTGCCCTGAAGGTTGATGATCAAGCAGCCTCATTATGGGTGTATGAGGGTAGCGTTAAGTTTTCTAATCCACAAGGTAGCCTACAACTTAATCCGGGGGAAGCAGCACAAGCACTACTCGGTCAAGCGCCTCATACCCAGCTCGATGTTAAACCCCTCGATGCCGTGCAATGGGCGCTATATTACCCAGCGATTATCGATCCTCGCGTCATCGAGCAGCAACTCCCTCAAACTTTGCAAGCCAGCGTTCGTGAATCATTGGAACACTACCGCCAGGGCAATACATTTGAAGCGCTTTCTGCACTCGAGGCACTCGATCAGAATACCCTTGGCGCACAGCTCCTCACTTACCGTGCCGGACTCTATTTGACACTGGGACGCGTAGTAGAAGCTAAACACGATATCGCCCAAGCACTACAACCGCAACCTAATGACAGCGAAGCCTATGCGTTACAAGCGATTATCGCCGTGGTGCAAAACGATAAAGAAACCGCACTACAACATGCGCAACAAGCCGTTGATATCGACCGCACTTCACCGACCGCACGGTTAGCACTTTCTTATGCGTACCAAGCCCATTTTCAGATTGAAGAAGCCCTAGGTAGCGTCGAAGAAGCCCTGCGCCTCGATGGCAAGAATGCACTAGTTTGGGCACGGTTATCAGAGTTACAGATGTCCACCGGTTATCTCGACCGTGCATTAGAATCCGCACAGCAAGCGGTAAGTCTTAACCCTAATTTAGGTAAAACCCAAACTGTGTTAGGGTTTGCTCATCTATTACAAATCGATACCAGCAAAGCCAAAGCAACCTTTGCTAAAGCCATTCAACTGGATCAAGCCGATCCCATGCCAAGGCTTGGGTTAGGGCTTGCACTTATTCGTGAAGGCCAACTTGAAGCAGGGCGCATTGAGCTTGAAATTGCTGCAAGTTTAGATCCTGCCAATTCTCTAGTACGCAGTTACTTAGGTAAAGCTTACTTTGAAGAAAAGCGCTATGGACTTGCAGAAACCCAATTCGATCTGGCCAAAGCACGCGATCCCAATGATCCCACTCCTTGGTTTTATGATGCGATCCAGAAGCAAACCCAGAATCGCCCAGTAGAAGCATTGCACGACATTCAAAAATCCATCGAGCTCAACAACAACCGTGCCGTGTATCGCTCCAAATTACTCCTAGACAAAGACGAAGCCGCGAGAGGCTCTAGTCTTGCTAGAATCTACGATAACTTAGGATTTGAGAAGCGTGCCATCATGGAGACCGCCAAATCGTTAAGTCATGATCCATCGAATCACTCCGCGCATCGGTTTTTGGCAGATATCTACGCCAATATGCCGCGCCACGCAGCAGCACAAGCCAGTGAGCTGCTTCAGGCGCAACTATTACAACAGGTGAACGTAAACCCTGTTCAGGCAGGGCTTGCCATCATCGATACCGCAATTATTGGAACCCATCCCCCATCGCCAGGATTGAATGAATTCACGCCGATTGCAGAACGCAACAAGCCACAAGTCCTTGCTTCCGGCATCGTGGGTTCCAATAGCACGCTTGGTAATGAAACGGTGGTTTCCGCTGTCTACGATCGAGCATCGTTTAGCTTGGGACAATTTCATTACGATACTAAGGGATTTCGGCAAAACAATGATCAAACCCATAATGTTTACAATGCGTTCATGCAGTATGCAGTTACGCCCAAATTGAATGTACAGACTGAACTGAGAACGCGAGGAACAGAACATGGGCAGTTGTTGCTTGATTTTGATCGGGATTCACCTGATCCGAATGTTGCAAAAGATCCTTTTTTAAATCCCAATAATCGCTATCGTCGAAACTTAAGCGAAGATATTGCTCGTATCGGTGCACGTTATGCTTTATCTCCTCGGCAAGATTTTATTGCTTCTGCAATGTATCTTGACCGTAAAGAGCGCTTAGTTGACCCCTTGATCCAAGCATTACCTGAGTCGAACCAAAATTTCGAAGCTTCACTAAGGGATATAGGCTACCAAACAGAAGGACAATATCAATATCGGGGTGATCGCTATAATATCGTTGCAGGGGGTGGTATTTATCAGGTGAACGTAAATAGCACTGCATTATTAAGGGAGTACATATTCAATAACCTTCCGCAATTGTATGATAACTCTGTCACTAATATATCTGAACCGAAATACAACAGAGAAAAGGTAAATGGCTATGTGTACACAAACTACAATTTGCGTACCAATTTGAATGCAACGCTCGGATTTAGCTATGACACCTATTCAGAAGATAAACCAGCAGACTCCAGGCGATTTAATCCTAAAGTGGGGTTGCAGTGGGATATTTTGAGTAATTTAAGAATGCGGATGGCTTGGTTTGAAACCTTAAAATCAGCTTTAATTGCTAATCAAACGTTAGAGCCAACCCAAGTTGCCGGATTTAACCAATTATTTGATGATCCCAATGGTACAAAGGCTAGAAGAATGGGAATTGGATTTGATACCCATTTTTCCAATAAAGTGTTTGCCGGATTTGAAATTTCGAGAAGAGATTTAGCAATTCCTATTCTTGATTTTCCTATACCTGATCTAGAACAGAAAGAAAATCTCTATCGAACTTATCTCTATTGGCCAATTAGCAATCGATGGGCTTTTAGAAGTGAGGCACAGCTTGAGAAATTTTCCCGAGATAAAATGCCAACTGACATTGAACCATATCGAATCGATACACTAAGTGCACCAACGAGTATTAATTACTTCGGGCCAGAAGGATTATTTGCCAATATAACTGGTACCTATGTTAATCAAATCGTTGATCGAGACCAGTCACGTCCGATCTATTTAGGGAGTCAGCATCCTAATTTAGGGTCTGATGGCTTTTATTTAGTTGATGCAGTTCTAGGTTTTAGATTGCCCAAACGAAGAGGCGCACTGAGTATTGAAACAAGAAATTTATTTGATCAAGAATTTCTTTACCGCAATGCTTCCTTGAATTCTCTCAATATTACAAGCAACAACGATATCATCAGTAGTATCAATCCCACTGTTGTAAATCGTTTTATCCCTGATCGAACTATCATGATGCGATTAACATTGCATTTTTAGTGCGTCACTTACTTTCCTTTCAATTAATTGTTGATATCTTCATGTAGGAAAAATTCTTACAGAGATTCTAGCTAAATAATTACGCATTATTCGGGCAATATGTTATTTACTTAAAATGGCCTAGGGTAAAGAATACACCTACTGTAATTCAGATTAAATATTTTCTTTGTGGAGACAACGAATGGAAGCCACCCAAATTCTTGAAGAGATTAGAGATATTAATCTCAGTTACATGCTTCTGGCACAGCAATTATTAAGAGAGGATAAAATCTCTGCAATGTATCGGTTAGGAATTAATGAAGACGTCGCGAATATTCTTGAGAAATTGACTTCTAGTCAGTTACTTAGAATGGCTGATACGAATATTCTACTCTGTCGTTTTAGATTTGATAATAACCTAATTGCAGAAATGTTATCTAATCATAATAAAGATCGAGCATTGTCGCAGTCACATGCATCAATAATTATTTCTAGCTTACCTGCTGAAACAATTACCTAAATTAAAGGATTAAGAAAATGCGCGAGAAAAGTCTATTATCTGAAGCAAAACAAATTCAGCTAGCCATCGAACTTATTCAGTTAGGCGCTAGGCTCCAAGTTTTAGAGGCACATACAAAGCTTAGTAGAGAGCGGCTTGTAAGGCTATACAAAGAAATCAAGGGAATCTCTCCTCCCAAAGGCATGCTCCCTTATTCAGAAGATTGGTTCATGAGCTGGCAGCCTAATATTCACTCATCCCTTTTCATTAACATATATAACTACATAACAAAATATGCGAACATAAACAGCATAGATGCCATCATTAAAAGCTACAAGCTTTATCTAGAACATATTGGTATCTATGATATCCAGCGAGTTTTGAGTTTAACTCGCGCGTGGACACTTGTTAGGTTTCTTGAAAGTAAAGTACTTTCAATAACATCATGTACCAGCTGCAAGGGTCATTTTGTAGTTCACAGTTTAGAAATTAATTCAAATCATATTTGTGGACTATGTAATATCCCATCCCGCGCCGGCAAAACTAAAAAGGATAAGCTTAAAAACGATTTACTGGGTACTAAGCATCAGCATGCAGCCTAACCACCCAATCTAATGGAAGCTTCCTGTAAAAAAGCATGAGTACCTAGAGGCTATATTTGTAGCATGAATTGCCTCAGGTGCTGGAATGGGATTGAGTAGAAAAAATTTAATCTCGAAATTTCCGAGTCGCTAGCGCTACTTTATTTTAATTCAGCTTAATATTTCCTCTTACATTATTGATGGAAATCTTGGTTCATTTTTGACCGGATTTACTAAATCTTCTAAAACCAAGTAATCCGGATAAGAGCAGCATAATCGTTGTGGGTTCAGCAATTTCAGCTGCAATAACAATGTCGTCAGGAATAAAACTTGTTAACCCAAAAGCTTGTCCTAATCCCTGCTTCGCAAAGCTAACTAGATCAATAACACCTCCTGTAGTGGTATTAACAGAAAAAACTGCTGTGTTAGCAACGGCATACAAATTGTTATCACTTCCAGTTGCCAAACCAAAAACTCCACTAACAGCAAAACTACCAATCGCAACCGTATTCGACAAATTATCTAAGTCAATATCAACGAGCTTATTGCTCAAAGATGCCATGTAAAGGTGGCCATTATGAGAAGCTAAATCGCCTCCTGCAAAAAAACCCATACTGCCAAGATTAGTCGTTGCACCATTATTTACATCGATTGTATAAAGTGATGTACTCATATACCCGGCAGAATAAAGCGTCCCATCCTCACCAAATACAAGCGTATTTCCGCCTGGAACTGCATGACTGCCAATCAGAGTCGCTTGCGCTGTATCCAAATTGATAGCGTATAAACGTCCAAAGGAAATTCCATACAAATCACCTGTCGGGCTAAACGCGATATCCGTCATTGTGATACCCATATCCCCGATAATATCGACAGATCCCGTTGCTGCATCTAGCGTCGCCAATTTACCAACATTATCGTGTACGTATAATACTGGGCCACTGAGTACAATCTTGCTCATACCAGTAAGCATCAGTAAAAATAAGAAACTGATAATCGTTACGGGAGTTCTTGCGCTATATTTCATATCAATCCTTAATGCTTAACAAAGCTTTTAGTTAAAACGTTGATCTATTTATTGCTATCTAATTTTTACTATTTGTGAAAACTAGAAATAAGTACATATCAATCTCTAAGCAGATCTCATGCCAAAATCAAATGATAGATATAAGATGATGTATTTAAACAATTTTTCACAGTTGCTTGCGCATCAAGGTAAAATAATCTAAATAATTTGTTAAGTTAATCGACGCAAAAGGAACCCTGATAGAGCAACGCACAATTCCAATTCATTGAATAAAAAGGAGATATCTAATCTATGCCATATGTAAAATCTTTAGTTATTAACCGTAAAATAAAAAAATACATTTTCTTGGTGTGGAATGATTGAATTTACAATTACCGTACGAATTCAA
>SSFW01000036.1 GCA_008015595.1 Nitrosomonas sp.
TATCAATGCTAAAGCATTGAATTATTTTTTTAACAGAATAATCACTTAACTTACTATTTCTTAACATCTTTCTAGACTAACAGATCTTGTCTGCTAGTCTAGAGCCTTAAATATTCGAACTAGACAATCTCGGCTCTTTCTATGACTACGTTTTCCAGCGGTACATTCTCATGCCCGGCATAGTTACCCGTTTTTACTTTTTTTATCTCATCCACAACTTCCATTCCTTCAATTACTTTTCCAAAAACACAGTACCCATATCCTTGGGTTGTGGGTGAAGTAAAATCGAGAAAGCTATTATTTTTAACATTAATAAAAAACTGTGAGGTTGCGGAATGAATGTCTGAAGTTCGAGCCATCGCAATCGTATAGGTCTCATTTTTCAAACCGTTGCTTGCTTCATTCTGAATGGGCTCTAGGGTTTTCTTTTGCATCATATTAGAATCAAACCCGCCACCTTGAATCATAAAATTATCAATTACGCGGTGAAACAATGTATTGTCATAGTGCCCGCTGCTTACATAACTTAGAAAGTTTTTTACTGTAAGCGGTGCTTGTTCATCGTATAAAGCGAGTGTAATTACACCATAATTAGTGTGAAATTTAACCATTTGATCTACCTATAATGTGAATCGATTTTTTATTCTTTGTTATCAGAAAGAAGCTCAATTGCTTTAATTACTACTGTGTCCTTCGGTACGTCTTTAGCAAAAATACCCCTGGGGCCAGTTGGGAGCGCTGCAATTTTGTTTACAACATCCATTCCCTCGATAACCTTGCCAAAAACAGTATAGCCATAGCCTTGAGCTGTCGGGGAAGAATAATTAAGAAATGTATTATTCGCTACATTAATAAAAAATTGAGCTGTAGCCGAATGAGGATCACTCGTTCTAGCCATTGCAATTGTCCCGATCTCGTTCTTTAAGCCATTCGCAGCTTCATTTATGATTGGTTGGTATGTCGGCTTTTGAACTAATGCTTGATCAAATCCCCCGCCTTGGATCATGAAGTTGGGAATAACGCGATGAAAAATGGTCTCCGCATAGAAACCTTCACGAACATAATGCAAAAAATTTTCTACCGTCTTAGGTGCTTGGTCAGAATAAAGCGCTAACGAGATCGGTCCTAAATTTGTATCAATCCTAACAATTGGTTGAGCAGCTAACGCTGAAAGGTTAATCGATAATGCGAGTAATAGCGTAATCAGTTTTATCATAATGCTTCAATCAGTAATAATGAAAGGAGAAAATATACACCAGTTGGTGCTACTGCTAGAATCCTAGATTAATAGGATTGATTCAACTTCATCTTATTTATTGATTCTATCAATAAAGTTTATTTATCTCACAATTTAATTGTAGTTACGATGCTAAAAATTTATAACTCATTAACTCGAGCAAAGGAAGAGTTTATTCCATTAGTACCGGGTGAAGTAAAACTTTATGTTTGTGGTATGACGGTATATGACTTCTGTCATCTTGGTCATGGACGCGTATTGGTTGTATTTGATATGGTTGTTCGTTGGTTACAATCAATCGGGTATAACGTTACCTACGTGCGTAATATTACGGATATTGACGATAAAATAATTAAACGTGCGCAAGAAATGAATGAGTCAATAGAAACATTAACCAATCGTTTCATCAAAGCTATGCACGAAGATGCTAATGCCCTTGGAACCGTAAAGCCAAATTTTGAGCCATGTGCAACTCATCACGTGGGAGAGATGATTACCCTTATCCGTAAGTTAATCGAGAAAGATTGTGCTTACGTAGCTGACAATGGAGATGTATTTTTTTCTGTACATCATTTTCCTGGGTATGGAAAGCTTTCGGGGAAATCATTGTCTGATCTACGTGCGGGTGAAAGAGTAGAGATTGATCATCACAAGCGTGATCCCCTTGATTTTGTTTTATGGAAATCAGGGAAACCTGGAGAACCTTATTGGCAATCTCCGTGGGGAAATGGGAGGCCTGGCTGGCATATTGAGTGCTCATCGATGAGTGGACATTTCTTAGGTAATCATTTCGATATTCACGGTGGTGGTCAAGACTTACAATTTCCACATCATGAAAATGAAATTGCTCAAAGTGAAGGAGCAAATGAAGAGACTTATGTAAACTACTGGATGCATAATGGATTTGTCCGAGTAGATAATGAAAAGATGTCCAAATCTTTAGGAAATTTTTTTACAGTACGAGAAATTTTAAAAAATTTTCAAGCTGAAGTGATTCGTTTTTTTATTTTACGTGCGCACTATCGAAGCCCTTTAAATTATTCCCTTGAACATCTGATTAGTGCTAAAAATGCCCTTGATCGCCTTTATACAGCATTAAAAGGCTATGAAACAGTGAATGCTGGCAAGATTAATTGGGATAATCATCATGCACAAAGTTTTAAAATAGCTATGAATGATGATTTTAATACTCCAGAGGCAATCGCCATCTTATTCAACCTTTCCAGTGAAATAAATAGATCTCAAAAGCCGCAGGATGCGAGTTTACTCAAGTCACTGGCAAATATACTGGGCTTATTGCAGCAAGAGCCACAGAGATACCTTCAGCAAGGTTTAGTAGCAAACAATAAAAATGAAAAATTTTCTGAAAGTGAAATAAATTTACTGATTAATCAGCGCCTAGAGGCAAAAAAAAATCAGGATTTTAAGGAAGCAGATCAGATACGGAGTTTGCTTGCTGAAGCTGGAATCATACTTGAGGATAATTCACAAGGAACGACATGGAGACGTCAATAAATAGAATCATATCTTCCAGATATAAAGAACAGAATTATTGAAATCATTGATTGCAATAGATTCTGAGGGAGGAACATCAGGTACTACAAACGAATTACTTATCAAAATACTTCCTGGCCGCATTTCCTGTAGGGCTTTTTTCCAAAGTTTATTCATTGGAGCAGGCGATAAATATGCATAAACTATGTCATAGGATGAGAGATTATATTGCCAGAAATTCCCCCAGGAAAAACTGCAATTGCTTTGAGAAAATAATCCTCTGACCCTACTTGCTAGAAAAGGCAAAATTGCAGCCTCAACGCCATAAAAATTTCCGTTTAGGTTTAGCGTACTCAAGGAAGTAAGTAATTTCCCCCCCCCAGATCCTAGATCTATAAGTGAAAACGCTTTATTTTTTGGGAACAGCGTTGTTATTACATCTGCAACAGCTTTGCTAGAAGGGTAAAGAGGAACTTGGGTACGATGAATGCTTCCATAGATTAAGATAAATAGCACAAAAGCCATCAAGTAACCCAGAGGGGGTAAGTTGAAAGTTAATGCTATAAATATCGCAGGGGCAAAAAACAAATGAATAAAAAACCACCAAACAGCCATTCTCAAGAAATAGCTAGCAATCGCAGCAAATACACCTTGACAAAACACTAGCTCAATTAGCTCGATTTCTATCGAGAAAAAAGCTAGAAAAGCTAATGATATAAACCACGTAGCTATTTGAATAAGTAACGCATTTAGTGAAGGATACTGCATCTTTTTAAATATAAGGGTTAGAAGTAGATCGCTAAGGTCGAATAAGTGAATCCTCAATCTTTTCTTTAGTGACCTCATCCTTATTTCCAATATCAGTCGTTGGTCCTTCCTCTGTAATAGCTTTCTCAGCTTTTTCATTCATAACGATAATACTGATACGACGATTGAATGGGTTAAATGGATCTTCTTTATCAAATAGAACAGCTGAAGACAGACCCACAACACGGAGAACTTTATTCGCGTCCATACCTCCCGCAATTAACTCTCGACGGGATGCATTTGCTCGGTCTGCAGATAATTCCCAATTGCTATAGCTTTTTTCACCAGTGGGATAGGGTGTTGCATCCGTATGCCCTGATAGACTTATTTTGTTTGGTACATCGTTTAGCATTTTGCCGATTTCATGCAGGATCTCTTTTGTGTAGGATTGTAGTTCGGCCTTACCAATTGAAAACATCGGTCGGTTTTTTTCATCAATAATTTGTATACGGAGTCCATCGGCTGTGATATCAAGCAATAATTGCTTTTTAAAATTTATTAAACTAGGATTTGCCTCAATTACCTGTTCAATCCTTTTTTTGAGATTTTTAAATTGCTCTATTTCAAGCCGCTGTTTTTCAGCTTGCGCTGCCTCTAAATTGATAGTTCTCTTAATTTCTTCAATATCGCCCCTTTTTACCTGACCCATCCGGCGACTTAGATCTTCCCCCCCACCCTTTATAATACTTGAACTATCACCACTCCCAGCTCCTCCCGCTAGTGCTATCTTTAATGGTGTTTTAAAATACTCTGCGATACCTTCTTTATCGCCTTGAGTGGTCGAGCCTAGTAGCCACATTAATAGAAAGAAAGCCATCATTGCTGTAACAAAATCTGCATATGCTATCTTCCATGCGCCACCGTGATGTCCCCCACTTACTTTCTTTATGCGCTTGATAATTATAGGTTTTTGTGAAAGATCGTCAGACATTAGTCATCTCTTTGAAGTTTTATAGGGGATTCGCTATCATTTAGCCTTGCTTTGCTTCACATGTTTCTCTAGTTCTGCAAACGAAGGCCTTTCTGTCGAATATAAAACCTTTCTTCCAAATTCAATTGCAAGAGCTGGCGCGTAACCATTCAGATTAGCTAATAGTGTAACTTTAATGCATTCTAGCAACTTACTTGATTCATGAAGGCGTTGTTCTAATTTGCTAGCAAGAGGACCAACAAATCCATATGCAAGTAAAATTCCTAGAAAGGTCCCGACCAGAGCAGCTGCAATGAGCTTCCCTAGCTCTGCCGGGGGAATTCCAACAGACTCCATGGTGTGTACAACGCCCATAACGGCCGCGACAATTCCAAATGCTGGAAGCCCATCACCTAGTTTTGCAATTGCATGAATAGGAACTTCTTCCTCTTGGTGATGCGTTTCAATTTCCCCATCCATAAGATTTTCAATTTCTAATGGATTTAGATTTCCACCAACCATCAAGCGCAAATAATCTGTAATAAATTCAATAACATGGTGATCTGATAAAATTTTTGGATATTTAGAGAATAATGGACTTTTGTGAGGATCTTCAACATCGGCTTCGATAGCCATTAGTCCTTCTTTGCGTATTTTTCCCAATATCTCATAAAGCAGAGTCATCAGCTCCATATATACATCTTTAGTATATTTGGCACCTTTAAAAACATGAGGGAGTGCTTTCAGGGTTGCCTTAATAGCTTTACCTGAATTTCCAACAAAAAACGCTCCAAGAGCCCCTCCCCCAATCATCAACAGTTCAACTGGTTGAAATAATGATACTAAATGTCCTCCAGCGAGAGCAAAGCCGCCAAAAACAGATATTATTACAATAAGATAACCAACTGATACTAACATTTGAAGAATCCTGGAAATTTTTAAATGTAACGGCCAATGTGTTTGCTACTTTAGCAGCAAGACTCAAACAGAGGGCGCTAAAGACTAATTCCAATTCTATTTAGAAACAGCATTAATTATCCAATCCCATCCGGTAATGCTGCGCATAGTCTCCTGGTTTGATTCAAAGCTTTTTAGTGCGCTTTCCAGATGTATCTCAAGCGCATCTAGACTATCGAAGGCACGGTTATGAAAGAGCTTTTCCCGTAATTCATCCCACACATGTTCCTGTGGATTGAGTTCTGGCGAGTATGGTGGTAAAAATAGGATTCGCATATTCTCTGCCAATTTCATGGTCTGGCTTTTGTGCCAGCCTGCGCCGTCCATTACCATAACGATATTTTCATGCGGGTAACGTGCCGAGATTTCATCCACGAAGAGTTGCATGCAGTCCCCGTTCACCCAGGGCAGGATCAAGGAATCAAATCGTCCATCCAGTGGGCTGACCGCGCCATAGGCGTAAGTGTATTGTTGCGTCAGCATGGCACGTACTACGGGGCGATTAGGCTTCTTGTCCCAGCAGTGACGCACATCGCTGATGCGGCCGAAACGTGCTTCGTCCTGAAACATTAGGCGCAGCGGGCGCGGGGTCCCAAAAGCCGCCACTTCCTCGGTTAGTCGCTCGGGGAGTTTTTTTTCCATGCCTCGCGCGCTGCTGGGTCCGCTTGTGGATGGCTTTTATCAGGGGCCAGTTTGCGCCAGCCATGCCGCGCCAGCATCTGGTACAGAGTAGACAAAGCCAGTGGCTTTCCCAGCCTAGCTTCAACCGCTGGCTTCAAGGGTGGAACAATGACCACGCCACCAGTGGCGGCCTCACTCAGCACTTCCTCCAGAATCCTGGCTTCCTGCTCCAGGCTGGCTTTGGCGCGGTTACGTAACTCACATTTGCTGCGCGTGGTTTTCTTTTCTTCTCCCGTCGCTTGATCATACCGGGTGCGCATTCTGCAGGTGACGCCTACCGAACGTCCAATGGCACGCGCAGTCTGTTCCAGACTCAAACCTAGCACCAATGGCAGCACTATCGCTTGCGCAGCTCGGAGTTCTGCCGCAGTCTTGGCCTTCTTTAACCGTTCCATCGCTATCTCAAGTTGCTTCGTCCCACTTGCCTTCCGTGCCATCAGGGCCTCTACAAAAGGTAAAGGCCATATTATTACTGTTCCTATCTGTAATTGGAATTACTCGCCGTACCCGTAAAGGAAGCTTTCTCAATCAGATGAATCAACTGATTGATTGGAACCCGATAGTGAAAGCAATAGCGCAGCATTATGCGCCTACAGCTGATGCGACAGGGTGTCCTGCCTACCCTGGGTTGCTGCTGTTTAAGATGCTGTTAGTAGGGATATGAAATGGTGGACTCAGTGATGACTCAGTTGAAGACATGGCTAATTCTAATCTGCACGTGATGCGTTTTCTAGGCTTAAGCCTGGAAGATGATGTTCCCGATCATTCAGTGTTGTCGCGATTCAGAACCTGCTTGACGGTAGCCCGCGCATGGGATGGTTTGTTGGAAAAAATCAATCAACAAATTCAAATGCTCAATGTTACAGTAGCCACTGGCTGCCACATTGATGCCAGCATCACGCATAGCCCACGTAAGCCTAAGACCAAGCCACCCTATGAAGTGATCAATGATTGTGAAGAACGCGATGATGAGTCGGATGCCCAAGCGGCTATGCGTGTTATTGAAGTTGTTCAGCCAGGTGTAGATGCTGAGGCGCGCTGGATCAAGAAAGGTGGTAAATCGGTTTTTGGCTATAAACAGCACATTCTGGTTGATAACAACGGTTTGGTAATGGCAGTTGAAACCACAGCTGCCAATCAGCATGACAGCAAGCCGCTGCTAACACTGCTTGATAAAGCCGAAATCGAGCCAGGTACTCGGATTCATGCTGACAAGGCTTACTGCAGTCAGAAACATCGTGAAGCTTTGAAATCACGCGGTATTAAAAATGGTATTCAGGATCGGGCCGTGAAGAACAGACCTCTTACACAGCGGCAATTACAGCGCAATCGTCTAATCACCCAAGCTCGGTTTGTAGTGGAACGTACCTTTGGCAGTCAGACACGCTGGTTTGGCAGCAAAATCCTGCGTTATCGGGGTTTAGCCAAAGCTCATGCCTTGCATATCCTGCAGGCCATCTCGTATAACCTAAAAAGGTTGCCAAGGTTGTCAAGGTTGTCTGTTAAGAGTCTTTTACCACAACAACCACAGATGAGGTGCGCCTTTTAACCAGGTAATGGCGCAATAACCTCTCTATTCTTTAGTTTTTTGCAGAGAATTTACCAAAATTTCCCTGATCGTTAGCATTGAATTGGGATTTAAACAATCTGCTGCGGAAGTGGATAGTTTTACAAAGGTCTCAATCAGAGCTATACAGCCGATCCAGTTTACGTTTCTGATTTGCATTTATCAGTAAATTCTGTAGATGCGTCATCCATGGCTCAGTAATAGTTCGGATTTTTGCATCCTTATCTAATATTCTATGAATAATATCTATTTTTTTTTTCTGCATTTCATCACTGAGCTGAATCTGATTAGAATTAGATATAAGAGCTTGTGTTAATAACTTACATTCTTGCTCAAGAGATATTAATTCTTCCCAATTATTTGCTTGTGCAGCTTTTAGCATTTTTTCAGTAACAGTTAGTATTGCTTTGTAAGTAAAAATTACTTGTACTCCATCCATAAATTTTTTAAATATCTGTTGGTTCTAAAGCGTGAGTATCACTAATTTGATGAATATTTGGTTTAGCAAGTTCTTTATTTCCTATAGACCGCCATGCTTCCTGAAGTTGGGACAATAGCTCAATAACTTCATTAATAGTTCCGGTACTATTTTGAATATTTGCAATAAGAAGCTGCCTAGTCATATAGTCATATAAAGCCTGCAGATTGTTTGCAATCTCACCACCAACAGAAATATCGAGACTTGCTTTTAGGCCGTTATCGATAATCGATATGGCTTTTGAAATCATCTCCCCCTTTGCTGAAATATTATTGTGCAGAATTTCCTGTTTAGCTCTATTGAGAGCGTTGATAGACCCTTCAAACAACATTAGAATGAGTTTATGTGAATCAGCGGATGCTACTCCAGACTCTACACCAACACGCTGATATGAATTAATGGCATAATTTTTTGCAGACATAGATTTATCTTATATATAGTTAATAAAGTTTACTTATCTATCAAAGTACTAATTACCGGAACTTGCCTTTGGTAGATTTGATAATTGCTGCTGAAGGAAAGTGCTTGTTTGAGTCATACTTGCGATCATAGTATCCAATGCCGTAAATTGTGTGCGGTATCTTTTCTCAACATCTTCCAAGCGGCGGCCTAGCATTTCTCGCTGTTTGCCAATATCCTTAATCGTATCACTGATTCCATCTAGGCGACCGTCAATTAAGCCATTGTTCTTAAGCATGCCATCAACTAATTTATCAAGCTTAACTGCGAATCCGTTAGTAGCAAATAATGAGCCTAAATCTTTTTCAGAATCATTGATTACCGAAGTCAACTTGGCATTATCTAACTGCAATGTGCCATCTTTCTGGAAATTTATCCCAATCTGTGAAAGAGAATTTAAGCTACTTGGGGCGCCTGGTAAGAATGAATTCAACACCCCACGAATTTGGCTTTCAACCGTACGAACTGTCGCATCCCCTGTTAGAACAGATGCTTGCTTATTAGCTGTGTCATAGCGAGAGATATCACTAATTGTTTTTACAAGCTCATTATAAGCGCCAACAAATGCACTAACAGCAGTTTGGATTTTTGATGTATCCTCGCTTATTGACAAGCTTGTAGTAGTACCAGGAGCAGCTTTTAGCAGATTAAAAGTTACCCCCTCTAAGGCGTCTTTTATAGTATTTGAAGACTTGCTGATAGTTATTCCATCTATCACCATCGTTGCATTTTGTGCAGCTACTGTTTGTGTCATATTTGCAGTACCGCCCGTAGTTGCATCGTAAGCTAACTTAGATAATCCTGCATTATCTAGATTATTACCATCATCATCACTCACTGTAATTTTTAGCGCATTATCTGTACCGGTGTCATTTGATGCGAATACTAAACGATTCCCACTTCCATCATTGACAATGCTTGCCGTAATTCCAGCATCTGCTTCATTAATCGAGTCGCGAATACTTGCCAAGTCTGTTTGATCAGATTCGATTGTTATAATTTTGGATATTTTTGTAGGATTGCTAGTAAATGTTCCATCACCATTATAAGTACCAAACTCAATTGTCAGTGCACCACTTCCTATTGCTGTACTAGTAGTTGCGAATGATTCAGATTTTATTTTCTGGGCCTGAGCAAGGTTCTGAACTTCTATTTGATAACTACCTACTGCTGCATTAGTAGATGCACTTGCAGTAGCTATTGTTGAATCTCCTACATTAGCCTTAATACCAGTAAATATCGATAGATTGGTTAATGTCTTAACACTACTCTGGAAAGAAGATAAGGCTCCTTTTAAGCTTCCATAGGCAGAAATTTGTGCTTGCTGAGTAGCTTCTTTATTGGTAAGTAGTAAAAGTGGGCGCTGTTCAATTGCCATAAGTTGCCCAACAATTCCATTGACATCTAATCCTGAACCAAGTCCTGGTGAAGAAATCATTTTAATTTCCTTTATACAACTATTAGTTACATTTATGCCTTATCATGGAACAATAGCCCTTCAATTTTTCCTAAGGCACGTGCAATCGAAATCGCTTCCTCAGAAGGAAATTGGCGTATTACTTCCTGAGTTTGAGCATCCATGATCTTAACTACAGTTTTTCCAGTTTCTTCGTCAATCGAGAACTGCAAATTTGGAGCTAGCGTTTCTGTAAAATGCTGGATTTGGTTTACTGCTTCTTTTACATCCAGTTCAATCGTATTTTGTTTATTTACTTGACTTGATTCAGGAGTGACCGTAGTCTGAGCAGGCATATGCTCATTTTTCTGTACCTTCTGCTGAGGTAATACGGGTTGCAAAAAATCTGCTATTCCCGTAGTTGAACTTATCATCATTTTAAACTCCTCTCTATAACTGGTTTAGGATAGCTCATTGATCACTGCTACCCTAAACCAAGCATTATCAATACTATTGCTTATCTTAATAAAGACAATACATTGTTAGGTATTGCATTTGCTTGAGAAAGCATTGCAACACCAGCTTGTTGTAGAATTTGTGCTCTTGTCA
>SSFW01000040.1 GCA_008015595.1 Nitrosomonas sp.
GCAAAAAACGCTCGCATTGGATTATCCTGAATTATTTAAATTACAGACTTCCTGCCATCATGCTCATTTCAAAAATGGCAAAATACTGCCATGTGGCACGTGCCAGAAATGTATACGTATCTTGGCTTTTTGTATCGCCAATCAACTGGATTACACTTTGATCGGATATACTGCAGACAACGTTGTTTGGTTACAGTCCAATATCCATCGATTGGTGTTAGCAGGTGATCAAGAGTTGGAGCATACCTTCTATCAATTAAGCCAACAAGGCTTTACCGTTAAAGGGCAACAGCACGATCATATTGAGCAGCTCCATTTTGATGCCCATTCATCGGATGTTAGCAATGTACCGCTTCAGTGGCGAAATAGGATTTACCCACTATTACTCGGAAAAGCTACCGGCATCGTACAACTTACTGAGAATCATCAATGGCAATCGATAGATATTTGCTAAATTGTCTAGAATCTGCCAAGCCCATGGGGTCGTCTATACCCATTTAATCGACCACCTCCCCCGAGAATACGAGCTGCGATAATTGCTGCAACCATGCCTACAGTGACAGCAGTTTGGGCTACCATTCTCCAATCAATTACTGTCTTGTACAATTGAAAATTCGTACGCCACTGGATTTTTTGCCAAATTTCATCTGAAGAAATAGCAAGAGGGCGATGGATAGTTTGATGCGATATAATGACTTCTTGGTTGCTATTGACGTCAATGGATTGTACCGGTTCTCCATGGGTAAAAACTTTGATAGCACCGCTAATGACGATAACTTCCGTTTCCGTTGAAGTTACGTCAATATGTAGAGTAGCATTTTTAGCTTTTAACAGAGCATGGGGTGTTTTTATGTGATACCAGCAATCATAAGCATCTGCGTAGGCATCCCCCCATTTAAATCGATCAACGGTAATCACACACGCATCATCATCACCCTCATCATCACCTTTGAATTCAATCCGAGCAGCGCTATGTAGTCCGCTACTGATAAATGAATGATTTTCGATATCAGAATGAAGGTTAATTGAGGTTCCGTTTAGCAATGTATTGCGACCCGAAGTATACAACACCCCGATCTCATCATCTTTATCATAGACTTGATGACGGAAACGTGCTTGGGTGTCCGAATTTTGCTCCCAAAATCCACCTGAATCAGCATAATTACGATCCTGTAATGGGACTGTTTTGCAACCGCCTAGGTATATCAACCCCAATAAAAATAGTAGTGCAATGCAGCGATGTAAGCATGCATATGCTGTTACTATGCTTTTAACCATTGGATATCGGTTAAAATAATCTTGCTTGTTACTGCAAGAGATATGATCTACGCTGAACGGATTCATTTTGCTGCTCCTCTCAGTTTGATTCAGTTTAGATGAATGATTGATGGAGATTACTCTACGCCCATCTATCTGAATCGCGACTGAATAAGGCGTTAAAAATACATGTTCAGGGAGATTGGAAAAAGCTAGGATAAAACCCTAAAGATTAAGTGATCGAATGGAAATCACGCAAGAACAGAAGAGGAGTCTAATTACATGTCGCGAGTCACTAAAAAAGCCATTAATCAGTATCCATTGTTAGCCCGCTTAATTTTTTGGGCACAGAAACTGAAATATGGTGTAACGCTTGAGCCAGCTTGGTATTGGGGGCGTTCACCGAAATTGCTGTATGGCCTACAAGTTTTTTATCGCTGCTTAGATCGTAAGCAATCTCCGTTGAATCGACGATTACGGGCATTGGTTTCAAATCGGATTGCACAAATCAATGCTTGTGCATTTTGTATGGATATCAGTACCTCAGTCTTACAACATCAAGCGGTAACATTTGAAATGCTGGGTATATTGGCTGATTACGAATCAAATTCTAACTTTTCAGAATCAGAGCGAGCTGCTTTGGCCTACGCTGAGGCAATGACGGATTCAACCCAACGTGTGAATGACGTTCTTTTTCGGCGTTTGAGTCAATCCTTTTCTGAAGAACAGATCGTAGAGCTCACCGCTTGGATTGCTTTCCAGAATCTTTCAAGTAAATTTAATGCGGCACTTGATATCCCTGCGCAAGGGTTTTGTCAAACACCGAAGTGATTCAGTAAATCGATATATTAGTAGTGGTTAGGCTGGATTTCTTTTGTAAAAGCTATTTAAAAGAGAATATTTCAAGTAATTTTTCATGATTGTTTATCATTTTATTTCGCCTGAGTCGGCACTTAAAGCATTACGTGATCGTCGTCTGAAAATGACACGTCTCAATGAGCTAAATGATTTGCACGAATTGTGTATTGCTGATTTGTTTGATTCGGATATCAAACGTGAGTTAGAAATTTTCAAGAATCGAGTGAATGCCCAATATGGAATGATTTGTTTCTCGGCGATTTACCATGATCCTGTTCTATGGGGTCACTATGCCGATAGCCATCGTGGCGTTGCTTTAGTGTTTGATATTCCTGATCATAAGGCAATTACAATCAATTATCAGCCTGAGCAATATAAACAAATCATCAATACTGCGATTCATTGTGGTGAGTTTGAATCCTTTGGTTTGAGTAAATTAATATCCACAAAATTTTCAAGCTGGCATTATGAACAAGAGGTTCGGATGATCTGTGATTTGAACGATCATTTTTGTCAAATCGATGCAAAAGGAAATAAAGCTTATTTTGAATCGCTCAGTTTGGAACCATTCGGTAAGGACGCTTTAAAATTAGTTGGATTGATAAGGGGTGTTCGATGTGATTTGAAACCCATGGATATAGCAGGTGAGTTACTCGCAGCCGATACGCTTTCTATCCAAGATGCGAGTATAGATTCTTCCACCTTCCAGATTACATCTAGTAACGCTTATCTAATCCATGGCGTGCGGTCATTCTCTGCTTGTTGCTTTAGGGTCTGATCTTGATGAGATCGAGAGAATTGATAGCGTTGTCGAATTGAAGATTTGTTACTAATCAGGAGGTAAATTTCATGTTTTCTCATCGTTCTTTTACGCATATTACCTCCCGAATCACACTCTTAGTTGTATTTTTATTTATACATTCATCAAGCCCCTTTGCTTCAAATAACCAGTCGAATGTTGACCCGGATTTGCTGACGAGTTTTCTTAATTTAACTGTTGAGGGGGTTTCTCTCAGTATGTCATCAACTGAAATCCAAGCTAAGTTACAAGCAATGGGTTATGCTCAAGTGAGTCACACGACTTTTGTTAAAGAAAGACCACTCACAGGGGGACGGCAAGTGATTTATCGCATTGAAATTGAACATACGCCTAACAGTCGTAAATTGGGTTATTTTCGCTCAGAAAGTGGTGGAAGGAACAAGAGTCCCGTGACGCAAACATTACCGATTCCTGAGCAGGAAGCAAAGTGGGCAAATGCGCTTTATGAATTAGTGTGTTCAGATATACCCAGTGAAATTAGCGTGTCGCGCCAGTGCGAACCAGCATCAGAAGTAAGTGTTCGGTTTGGTCAGGGTAATCCGCTTTCGTTATCTCCAACTATCACCACACAGTTAGCTGCGAGTGCTGGAAGTATCAGCTTAAACATTATTTATCATAAACAGTAACCCCAAAAATTAGAGTTGTTTTAGTTATGCTGTGATTACCAACCCTTGAATTATCGATTCGTTATTTGGATTATCGTCGGATTAGCACTGAGTTGTACAGGTTGCGTTCATCGGCAATACGTGACTGAACCCTATCCACGGTGGGGAACGGAAATCGAAGTTGATCAACTGGACAGCGCTGAGCACCTGATTGTTCGCATAGCCTATCCACCGGATATTCGTGATGTGAGGGCCTGCATATTGTTAGTCCACGGGATGAACGAATACATCGGTCGTTATGCTGGTGTTGCCGATTATTTTGCAAAAAACTTTCTGGTTGCAGGATTTGATTTATACGCCCATGGTCTTTCTCATCCTTCGTTACATCAGGCTGATCTTGCATTGAGTACGGGTACTCACACGCATGAAATTAAAGATGCCTATTTAGCTCAACTTCCACTTAAGAACCTTGATCTTTTAAGAAAAAGTTTAGATCAGGCGCTTCAACAATTGATTTCGATTTGTAGTGAGCAGGGTCTTGAAGGGAAACCGATTTTTATTGTTTCACATAGTTTGGGATCTTTGATTACAGCTTCCTACCTTCTCCAGCATCAACATATGCAAGCTTACGCTCAGCAAATTGCGGGGGTAATTTTTTTAGGGCCTGCATTTGCTGTTACTGAAGTACCCGGCTGGCGTGGCTGGTTTGCTAATCCATTTATTAAGCTTTCATTTCATGCGGAAGAACAGCATCTTAATTCGCGCGGCGAACTATCACCGCGTGTGATGGCTAATCAAGCACTCTCACTCATTGTAGTATCGGTGCTAGACGGGATATTTGAGGTGTTATCCTGGCCTGGGCTGCGATCACTATTTTCTCCAACTACACCGAGCTGGGTAGTTGATTATCTTACTAACGATGAGCAGGAAAGAGCACGAATTCGTTCAGATGGATGGTTTATTCGCCAAACTTTACTGCGTTATGTGAAAGGAATCGAAGCGGAAATTGTAGCTTTCCGCAGCCAGATGTCTGAATTTAAGTGGCCTTATTATTTGATTTATTCAGAACATGATCCGATAACGGCAAGCTGGGGTAATCATGATTTTGCCCAAACAACATTACGTAATCACTCGGATAATCAAATCTTGGCGTATCCGGAACTGAATCACCATGAGCACCTCTTTTCTGCACAACCCTTGCGTAACGAAATTCTTGAAAAAATTGTGCAATGGTTAGATCGCCGGCTGACTCATTTGCAAGGAAGTGACGATGATTGACACTCTAACGATTTTCTCTATTTTCTTGCAATAAAGTTTGTTGTGCAGCAGGATTAATCTTAAAATATTCACTTAGCCTAACTATAAAATAAAAATAGGCAATTATCGTTCGTCACATATTAGATTATTTAATAACACAGAGGAAAATTACGCATGTCACTTGTTACACGTCCCGCACCGGATTTTACGAAACCAGCTATTCTACCGAATGGAAGTTTTGAAGATAATTACAATCTTCATTCACATATTCGTGATAAATACGCGGTCCTTTTTTTCTATCCTCTGGATTTTACCTTTGTTTGCCCATCAGAAATTATTGCACATTCGCATCGCGCCAAAGAATTTCAGCAACGCAATGTTGAGGTAATCGGGATATCAGTGGACTCACAATTTACGCACCATGCGTGGCGTAATACACCGATTACTCAGGGAGGTATTGGCCCCATTGATCTTACTCTGGTTGCAGATTTGGGCGGTGAAATCATGACTGCATATGGCGTCAATCTTCCAAATCATATTGCGTTAAGAGGATCTTTTTTGATTGATCGTAAAGGGATTGTGCGTCACGAAGTTGTAAATGATCTGCCACTTGGGCGTGATGTGGATGAAATGTTGCGCATGGTGGATGCACTTCGTTTCTTTGAGGAACATGGGGAATTATGTCCGGCTGGTTGGAAGAATGGAGAGCCGGGTATGAAAGCAAGCCCAGAAGGCGTAGCTGACTATCTCAGTAAACACGCAGAAAAATTATAATTTTTGATTTTTTTTATGATTCTCTTTGCGGATTTAGTTGATTCGTAAAGAGAATCAACTAAACCGAATGGCTATTGTTGGAGTTTCAAAAGAAAATTTAAAGAACTTTGCCGTTTGACTGCTCAGTTAGAGATAAGTGGGGTGGCTGATGGGGGTCGAACCCACGACAACCGGAATCACAATCCGGGACTCTACCACTGAGCTACAGCCACCATCCTAAATCGATAGAGAACTTACTATAACTAGTTTCTTTTTTAAAAAAGAAAAAAACCTCTGGCGTGCCCGACAGGAATCGAACCTGTAACCCCCAGCTTAGAAGGCTGGTGCTCTATCCGATTGAGCTACGGGCACGAGTCTCAAAACGGGCATTACAATAATTGGTCGGGGTGGAGAGATTTGAACTCCCGACATCCTGGTCCCAAACCAGGCGCGCTACCAGACTACGCTACACCCCGAGAAGGCTGGTAATATACCCTCTCAAACTAACGACGTCAAATTTCAATTGACTTGAAATTTCAGTGCTAAAAGGTAATACAGAATTTGCATCATATCACCGCACTCAAAAAAAATCATCAAAGTCGTTGGGTTCGTTTGCTGAGTGTGGTTCGCTTACTGCGTGGAAATTAAGCGATATTATTTTTAAAATTGCAGCGATATATTTGATTTAGCATTGCTCTGCGCTTCTGGTTCCGGTTAAGATGCACTCTATTCATCAAAGAGGGTAATGAAAGCGGTCGCCAGTGAAGGGTTCGGTGTCTAAGATTATGGATTCTAGGAACCCCTTTTAGCAAAGCATAATACATGGAGGAAGAAAATTGAGTGATCACCGCTTTATGGTACGCAAGGCAGCAGTTCTTGGCGCTGGCGTCATGGGTGCACAGATTGCAGCACATCTTGTGAATGCAAATATCGAGACCTTATTATTTGAATTACCCGCTGAAGCAGAAAATCCTAATGCAAATGTAACAAAAGCGATTGAGCGGTTAAAAAAACTAGAGCCGTCACCGTTATCGGTGATTTCGAAAAGTACTTTTATCCATCCGGCAAATTATGATCAGCATCTTGGTTCGTTGACGGATTGTGATTTAGTAATTGAGGCCATTGCGGAGCGCGTCGACTGGAAAACCGAGCTATACGCAAAGATAATTCCTTATCTTGCACCGCATACTTTGGTAGCAAGTAATACTTCTGGACTTTCCATTAATCAGCTCGCAGCAGCGCTGCCGGAAGAATTGCAACACCGGTTTTGTGGAATTCATTTTTTTAATCCACCCCGCTACATGCATTTGATCGAATTGATTCCTTGTACCTATAGTGATCAAACAACACTCGATCATCTCGAGTCCTTTTTAACCACTTATCTTGGTAAAGGGGTGATACGGGCTAAAGATACACCTAATTTTATTGCAAATCGAGTGGGTGTGTTTTCGATGTTGGCAACGATACATCATGCAAGTGCAATGGGCTTAAGCTTTGATTTAGTAGATCAGCTCACGGGAACGCTCATTGGCCGTCCTAAAAGTGCTACATTCCGAACAGCCGATGTTGTGGGATTGGATGTTTTATCGCATGTGGTAGAGACTATGCGTCGTTCACTAGCGCAGGATCCTTGGCATAGCTATTATGTTCTTCCGGGATGGTTGCAGCAATTAATTACGCAAGGTGCGCTTGGTCAAAAATCGAGCCGTGGCGTGTATCAGAAAAAAAATAAAGATATTTTGGTATTTAATCCTGCGAAAAATGAATATGAAAATTCAACTGCTACGATTGATGAGGATATTCAACAGTTACTCAAACAAAAAGATCCTGCTAGAAAATTTTCTGAATTAAGGGAGAACCCTCATCCGCAAGCTCAATTTTTGTGGGCGATTCATCGCGATTTATTTCACTATTGTGCCGTTCACCTAGCAGAAATTGCTAATAATGCGCGTGATCTGGATCTTGCTGTGCGTTGGGGTTTTGGCTGGACATTGGGTCCTTTTGAAATTTGGCAAGCAGCTGGTTGGGTACCAATCACGAAATGGATTAATGAAGATATTGCGGCTGGCCGTGCCATGAGTCAGACTCCCTTGCCTAATTGGGTAATGGAATTGGGTAAAACTGCGCCCCCGGGAGTCCATAGTACAATGGGTTCTTTTGCTCCCGTAACAAAGGGATATCAACCTCGATCTACCTTATCCGTATATCGGCGGCAGCCCTTTCCTGATCGACTGATTGGCGAAGAACATCGCTATGGAGAAACAATTTTTGAAAATAATGCAGTCAGGATGTGGCACACTGGAGATGATATCGCCATTGTTAGTTTTAAGAGCAAAATGCATACAATCGATATCGAAGTTTTGGATGGTTTGCAGCAAGCGATTGAAGAGGCAGAACACCATTGGAGTGCCCTCGTCATTTGGCAAACAGAGCCACCTTTTTCAGCAGGTGCTAATCTACAAAAAGCAACTGAGAAGCCCAAAAATGATGAGCCTCCCTCACCATTTGATCAATTTGTAAAAAAAGTCAAAAGGACTGCACAGTCTACGATTTTACAGGCCGCACGTAGTTTAGATCTAGCAGATGTACTTATGGCTAGCAAACTCGCTGAAGTGGAAACGCTCATTACACGCTTTCAGCAGCTATCACAGCATTTACGCTACTCAATGATCCCAACTGTTGCGGCAGTAGATGGACTTGCCCTTGGGGGCGGTTGTGAGTTCGTTATGCACTGTGATCGAGCTGTTGCCACATTGGAAAGTTATATTGGCCTGGTGGAAGCGGGCGTTGGGTTGCTACCTGCAGGAGGAGGATGCAAGGAATTGGCATTAAGGGCCGCTAAAGAATCGGTTGACGGTGATCCATTTCCTAAATTGAAACATTATTTTCAAACAGTGGCGATGGCTCAACTTGGAAAATCTGCAGAACAAGCCAAAGAATTAGGCTATTTACGCCAAGCTGACATGATTGTCATGAATCGGTTTGAGTTGCTGCATGTCGCAAAAACACAAGCTAATGCGATGGCAGAGGCAGGTTATCGTCCTCCATTGCAATTTCGTGATATTCCTGTCGCAGGATCAACTGGGGTTGCAACGATCAAAGGGATGCTGGTGAATATGCTGGAAGGGCATTTTATCTCTGAACATGACTACTTAATTGGGAGCAAAATTGCTCATGTCATGTGCGGTGGCGATCTAACTCCAGGGAGTTTGGTTGATGAGGAGTGGTTTTTGCGATTAGAACGTACAGCATTTATTGAACTTCTAGCGACTGAAAAAACCCAAGCCCGGATTGCACATACCCTGAAAACCGGCAAACCACTTCGCAATTAGCGATAAAATAGTGAAGCGATTATTCGTTTAATGGAGAAAAGCGATGACTAAACAAACTCAGGATGCCTACATTGTTGCTGCCGTTCGCACACCGGTTGGTAAAGCGCCCCGTGGCATGTTTAAAAATGTGCGACCTGATGACATGCTTGTCCATGTATTGCAAGCGGTTATGAAACAATGTACTGGTCTTGATCCTGCTGCCATTGATGATGTGGTTGCTGGTTGTGCAATGCCTGAAGCGGAACAAGGTATCAATGTGGCCCGTGTAGCCTCGTTACTTGCTGGATTGCCGGATAGCGTGCCGGGAATGACGGTTAATCGCTTTTGCGCCTCGGGGCTTCAAGCGGTTGCGATCGCTGCAGATCGCATTCGTCTTGGAGAAGCGGATGTGATCATTGCTGCAGGAACAGAAAGTATGAGCATGGTTCCTATGATGGGCAATAAAGTTGCGATGAATCCTGCAATGTTCACTCATAATGAGCATGTTGCAATTGCTTATGGAATGGGTATGACTGCTGAGAAAGTTGCTCAACAGTGGAAAATTACCCGTGATCAGCAAGATGAATTTGCACTAACTAGCCATACGCGTGCTATCAATGCAATCGATATGGGCGAATTCGACGATGAAATTGCGCCCTACGCCATTGAGGAAAATAGACCTGATCTGTCATCACATGAAGTCATCACAGTTAAAACGATGAGAGACACGGATGAAGGGCCGCGCGCAGATACTAGCTTAGATGCCTTGGCGAAGCTGAAATCAGTATTTGCAGCAGATGGGACTGTTACAGCCGGTAACAGTTCTCAAATGTCAGACGGTGCAGGTGCAGTGGTTGTCATGAGTGCTGCAGCTCTAAAACGATTTAACCTTGAGCCGATTGGGCGTTTCATTGGCTACGCGGTTGCTGGCGTACCACCGGAGATAATGGGTATAGGGCCGATTAAAGCTATTCCTAAAGTATTAAAACAAACGGGATTGAAGCAAGAGGAGCTCGATTGGATTGAATTAAATGAAGCATTTGCTGCGCAGAGTCTGGCAGTGATTCGTGATTTAGGACTGGATCGTAATAAAGTCAATCCATTAGGGGGAGCAATTGCACTCGGTCATCCGCTTGGTGCAACTGGCGCAATACGAGTCGCGACGCTGTTACATGGGTTGCGTCGGCATAAACAAAAATATGGAATGGTTACGATGTGTATCGGGAGCGGGATGGGTGCTGCTGGCGTTTTTGAATCATTATGAATTAACGTTGAATCTTAAATATCTTTAATTAATGCATATTTAGGAGCAGCAAATTTATTCTTTTGCATAAATTCGATGCGGTGGATTTCACCACCGACTGATTCTGCCAATCGTCTGAATTCAACTGCTAGAATATCGCGAGGAACGATAAATACCTGACTGGTGCCCGTTTTAAAAATTACCATTACCTTCATAACTTTCTCCTAGTTAGCGCTTATTCGTAAAAATGTTTAGCGGTTAATCGCTTAAAAACAATTTTGGATCGGTGCAACGTATAAATGTATGGTTATATTCGGCATCTCATTACTTATCGATTAACAGATAATAGAATTTTAGATAATTTTCCTAAATTTAAACTTTTAATAACTCACACTTTTACCCATATTTATGGCTCAATATGTTTTAACGATGAATCGTGTTGGCAAAATTGTTCCTCCTAAACGTACGATTCTTAAAGATATTTCTCTTAGTTTCTTCCCAGGTGCGAAAATTGGCTTGCTTGGCCTAAATGGCTCGGGTAAATCGACTTTGCTTAAAATTATGGCTGGTGTTGATAAAGACATTGAAGGTGAAGTCACACCGATGCCTAATTTAAAAATCGGCTACTTGCCTCAGGAACCTCAACTTAATCCAGATCAAACGGTTAGGGAAGCTGTGCAGGAGGGATTAGGTGATATCGCCAGTGCGCAACAGAAATTAGATGAAATCTACGCGGCTTATGCCGATCCGGATGCTGATTTCGACGCATTAGCGGCAGAGCAAACACGATTAGAAGCCATTATTGCAACGGGTGGCGGTGATACAGCACAACAAATGGAAGTCGCTGCTGATGCATTACGTTTGCCTGAATGGGATGCAGTGATTCGTAACTTGTCTGGGGGAGAAAAGCGGCGGGTAGCGCTGTGTCGCTTATTACTTTCAAAGCCGGATATGTTGTTGCTCGATGAACCTACGAATCACTTGGATGCAGAATCAGTGGAATGGCTAGAACAATTTTTGGTCCGATTTCCGGGGACTGTAGTTGCGGTAACCCATGATCGTTACTTTCTCGATAACGCAGCAGAGTGGATATTGGAGCTTGATCGTGGCCATGGAATTCCTTGGAAGGGTAATTATTCCAGCTGGCTAGAGCAAAAAGAAATCCGCCTCAAACAAGAAGAATCGTCAGAATCGGCGCGGCAAAAGGCATTGCAGAAAGAGCTGGAGTGGATTAGACAAAATCCTAAGGGACGACAAGCTAAATCAAAAGCTAGGATTGCGCGTTTTGAAGAACTCAATTCTTTAGAGTATCAGAAGCGTAACGAGACTCAGGAAATTTTTATTCCAGTAGCTGACAGACTTGGGAATGAAGTGATCGAGTTGATGGATGTTTCTAAAGCTTTTGGAGATCGACTGCTGATTGATAATCTTAGTTTCAAAATTCCACCCGGTGCCATTGTTGGCATTATTGGCCCCAATGGTGCAGGAAAATCAACCTTGTTTCGCATGATCATGGGCAAAGAGAAACCTGATTCAGGGGAAATTAAAATTGGAGAAACAGTCAAGGTTGCCTATGTCGATCAATCACGCGATGTTCTGGAAAGTGATAAAACTGTTTTTGAAGCAATATCAGGTGGTAATGATATTTTAGTGGTTGGTAAATACGAAACGCCATCAAGAGCTTATATTGGTCGATTCAATTTTAAAGGCCCAGATCAACAGAAAATTGTAGGTCAGCTATCAGGTGGAGAAAGAGGTCGGTTACATTTGGCTAAAACGCTGATATCGGGGGGGAATGTTTTATTACTGGATGAACCTTCAAATGACCTGGATGTGGAAACACTCCGTGCGCTTGAGAATGCATTGCTAGAATTTGCAGGATGTGTATTGGTTATCTCTCATGATCGGTGGTTTCTTGATCGAATTGCGACCCATATTCTAGCGTTCGAAGGGGATTCGCAAGTAACCTTTTTTGCAGGAAATTACCAAGAATATGAGTCAGACAAACGCCAGCGACTTGGCGGAGAAGGTGCCAAACCTAAACGGATAAGGTATAAACCTATCGCTCGGTAATTACTTGGAATGGTGATTGACCAGATTAACTCAAGTATTATTTGACTATTACAAGGTTGAAGTACTCAACCTTGTTTTTATGCGCGAAGGAACAATTCAGGAAATGTGGGAATGGGTAAATGGTTAGTACTACTTATCGTGATTTGGTTTATTTTCTGGGTGCTGAAAAGTCTCCGGAGATTAAAAGCTAAAACCCACCACAATTCAACTGATGGGATTGAAGACATGGTGCAATGTCACTATTGCGAAATCCATATCCCTAAAAAAGAAGCCATAGTAGCTGATAACCATTTCTACTGCTGCTCTGAGCACTATCAGCTACATTCCCAGTCAGATACTTAATCATATGGATGATAATTTACGATTAACCCAGAGCGAAGCAGTAAATAACACCATGGCTCCTGCTTGATGAGTGGCAGCAAGCGTTAAAGGTACTGCTGATAATAGCGTCGCAACCCCCAAGCTAATCTGTAAAATTAAAGCCAGTAGCAACAAATGGCATGCCATTTTTGCGGATGGAGAAAGTGAGTATTTAATACATCTCAACCAGAAAAATGGGACGAAGAAGGCGAGTAGCCAAGCAATCAACCGGTGATCAAATTGAACGGTCGTTATGTTTTCAAAAAAATTGCGGTACCAGGGCTCTAGTACAAACAATCCTGGCGGGATAAGATGGCCATCCATTAAAGGGAAAGTATTATAGGCCTTTCCAGCGTGGATACCTGCAACAAAGCCGCCTGATAAAATCATGATAAAAATCAGCAGTGTCAGATAAAAAGAATAACGACGTAAGTGGGAATAAGTACTTTCTGTTTCAGACTGTTGTTGTTTCTTAGCAGGTGATAGCAAACCTGTCGCTACCCAGAACATTGCCGCATAAATGATAAACGCTAATCCAAGATGCGCTGTTAATCGATATTGGCTGACATAGATATTGTTAACGAGACCGCTCATGACCATATACCAACCCATCAAGCCTTGTAGCCCACCAAGCACGAAAATACCCAGGAGCTTTAAACCGAGGGGGCGATCGATTTGCTTGCGTATTAAAAAATAAAGAAAGGGAATGAAGAATACGATTCCGATAGCCCGTCCTAGCAAGCGATGAAAATATTCCCACCAGAAAATCCCTTTGAATTCTTCTAGCGTCATGCCTTTGTTTACTTCATGATATTGCGGTATCTGACGATATTTTTCTAACAAAATTTCCCAATCAGCTTCGCTGAGTGGTGGAATCGCCCCAATTAGCGGTTGCCATTCCACAATGGATAAACCTGAACCGGTTAATCGGGTTACTCCGCCTACAACAACCATTGCAAAGACAAGGGCACAACAGATAAATAGCCAGATGGCGATAGGTTTTTGCATAATTCTTTAAAAGTTAATGAGTTTTTAATCAAATAATTATCGGGCCCGTAACAATCGTTGCTTGGTACGATCCCATTCTTTTTGTTTTTCTGATTCACGTTTATCGTATTGTTTTTTTCCTTTAGCTAAACCAATTTCCAACTTTATTCTGCCCGTTTTATAATGCATATCAAGTGGAACGAGGGTGTAACCAGCTCGTTCGACTTTGCCAATTAATCGTTTAATTTGTTCTGCGTGTAATAATAATTTGCGCGTTCTTAATGGATCAGGATTAATATGCGTTGATGCGGTAGGTAAAGCGCTAATATGACTTCCAATCAAATATAATTCATTATTTCGAATAATGACGTAGGCTTCCTTTAATTGAACACGTCCAGCACGAATGGATTTGACTTCCCAACCTTCAAGAACAATACCTACTTCATATTTTTCTTCGATAAAATAGTCATGAAAAGCTTTTTTATTTTGTGCGATACTCATCGGGGATTGGCAAGAATAAAGGAAAGCAGCTTAAAATTGATAAGTTTATCAGTTTTCCAGTCTTAACTCAGTTGAAAACAAAGGATCATTGAATTGTATGGCAGAAATCAAAAAAGTTGTGTATGTTGATTACTCAGCAGGTCAGATGTTTAGATTAGTGGATACTGTTGAGAATTATCCAGAATTTTTGCCTTGGTGCGATGGTACGTCAGTAAAACAGCTAAGTGATACCATTGTTCATGCCACGGTGAATATTAATTATGGGCCTGTTAGACATAGTTTTACTACAGAGAATACGCGTCAGGTTCCTGAATTGATTAAAATGAAATTACTGGATGGGCCTTTTGAAGAACTCGACGGGGAATGGCGATTTATTTCGTTGTCAGAGCATGAGTGTAAAATTGAATTTAATCTACACTATACTTTTTCTAATCGATTACTCGAGAAGTTAGTAGGGCCTGTTTTTTTTGGAATAGCAAATAGCTTTGTTGATGCTTTTATTAAGCGAGCCGAAAAAATTTATGGCATTTCCCAGTGAGAAAAGTATCGAGGTCGAGATTGCTTATGCACTTACGCAACATCAGTTTCTTCAACGAATAACCGTGCCTAGTGGTATCACGGTTGAGCAGGCGATTACATTATCAGAATTTGATAAACGCTTTCCTGAGATCGACTGGGTTTCACAGAAAATAGGTATTTTTGGAAAATTAACTACTCTAGATACTGTGTTGCAAAACAATGATCGCGTCGAGATCTACCGACCCTTGCTGTGTGACCCAAAAGAAAATAGAAGAATTCGATATAAAAAGAAAACAGTTCGTTTATCTGGCATTTAATTATAAATTTCTATCATAAAGTGAAGGATGGTTGAAGGTGTTATACGTTATCAATGGGGAAGATGTTCCGAATAGTTCTGAGAAACGTTTGATTGCGAGGCCTGATCATTTGGAACGCCTCCAAGTATTGCAGCAAGAGGGTAGGTTGGTTTTAGCGGGGCCTTATCCAGCAATTGATAATGTTGATCCGGGTCCAGCCGGGTTTTCAGGAAGTTTAATTGTTGCGGAATTTGAATCATTGGAAGTAGCCCAGGCATGGGCTAATGCTGATCCTTATGTATTAGCTGGCGTGTATCTGCATGTGACAGTTAAACCATTTAAAAAAGTTTTTCCAACGTGACAAAGATAAAATTAATCGTTTTGGTCATGAAGGCCTAAAATTTTATTAAGGCTCGGCTTATAATATGTAAAATCCATGGCGTGTGATGGAGGTGAGAGTAGCGATTTGTTTTCAATTACTAAAATAGAGGAAGTTGCATGTACCTGAGAAAATTTTTGTTGTTAATGTTAGTTATGATCACTGGTTTGGTTATAACCTCTTCTCTTTTTGCACAAACTGTGGCAAAAGTGAATGGAGTTGGGATTCCCCAAGCGCGCCTAGATTTTATGGTTAAAGCAGCGATTGCTCAAGGGCAGCAAGACTCAACTGAATTAAGAAACTCACTTCGTGAGAATCTCATTGCAGAAGAGATCGTTGCACAAGAAGCGATAAAAAGCGGGCTTGATAAAAGTTCGGATGTGATGACTCAAATCGAACTTGCGCGACAAGCAATACTTGTTAGGGCATATCAAGCGGAGTATATAAAAAATAATGCGGTAGGGGATGACGTTCTACGTCGCGAATATGAGGAAGTCAAGTCGCAGATGGGAGACAAGGAATATAAAGCACGGCATATCCTAGTAGAAACTGAAAAAGAAGCAAAAGATATGATGGCTGCGCTTAAGAAAGGAGGGGCTTTTGATAAACTGGCTAAGGAGAAATCAATTGATACCGGAAGTAAAAGTAATGGCGGTGAATTAGGTTGGAGTTCTGCTGGAGCCTATGTTAAGCCATTTGCTGATGCGCTTCAAAATTTAAAGAAGGGTAATACGACAGATCAACCTGTACAAACATCATTTGGTTGGCACGTTGTTCGACTGGAAGATGTTCGTCCAGCTGTCGCTCCACCATTCGATGAAGTGAAAATGAATATGCAGCAACGTGTTTTACAACGTAATTTTGCTTCAACTATTCAAAATTTGCGCAATAGTGCGAAAGTAGAATAAAAGCCAGAAAAAGCCAGTGAGTCAACAAAATCTTGCTGGCTTCTCGAAATTACTCAGTGGTGATTACTTTTACCCTGGAAGAAAGTGAGCAAAATAGCTCATAACTTATTGTACCCGCTGCTTTAGCAACTTCTTCGATGGGTAAATGGTCACCCCATAATATGACCGGGCTGCCGACAGCGATGTTCGTGATGCCTGTCAAATCAACTGTAAGCATATCCATCGATATCCGGCCCACAATACGAGTACGCTGACCATTTACGATGATAGGCGTACCTGTTTGAGCATGGCGCGGATAGCCATCAGCATAGCCAGCAGCAACGATTCCAATTTGCATCGGTTGTTGGGCTCGGAAAGTACCACCATATCCAACTTTATCATTTGTATTGAGTTGTTGCAGTGCAATGATTTTGCTTGAAACGGTCATTACAGGCTTTAGATCAAGTTCAGTGGCTGTTTTATGGATTAAAGGGGATGCGCCATAGAGCATGATGCCAGGGCGTACCCAGTCCTGATGGGTTTGGGGATGCTGGATAATTGCGGCAGAGTTAGCTAAGGAGCAAGGTAACCGAGTAATATTAAGTATTTCTGAAAAAATATTTAATTGGTCGTTGATTTCACGATCGGCTGCAGGGTCATCCGCACAAGCCAAGTGCGTCATCAAGGTTATTTCACCAACGTGCGATAAATTCTTTAAGGTATGGATCGCTTTAATGCCTTCTCGAGGAGCGAGTCCTAATCGATTCATCCCAGTATTTATTTTAAGGAATAGATTTATTTTTTTGTTAGCTCGATGCTTTGCTAACATGGCTATTTGCTCAGGGTGATGAATGACGGTATCTAATTGGTAATGATCAATTGATATAAGGTCTGCCTCGGAAAAAAAGCCTTCTAGCAACAATATAGGTTGATGAATTCCGATTTCTCTAAGTTGAATTGCTGCCTCTAATTCAAGTAAAGCAAAAGCATCGATTTCGTGAAGTGTTTTAGCTACGCGTATTAATCCGTGACCATAAGCGTTGGCTTTTATAACAGCCATGATTCGTGAATGTTTTGCGTATTGACGGACGATGGAAAGATTGTGTCTTAACGCGGCTAAATTTATTTGAGCGCTGATTGGGCGTGACATTCGAGAGTTGAATTGTTTGATGTCGCAATGATTAGTCAATTTTTAATTGTTTGTATCGCATTGAATGTGATGCTTATTATTTACACATACCCAAAAATAGGGAATAGGCATAGAATTAGCTTTTAATCATAATTAAAATCGTTGAAGCCTATCAGAATGTTCAGTTTTTTTAAATCCCAGAAAAATCCTCCAGAAGATCAATCACAGTCAGTAAGCTTTGTTAGCAAGATTAAGCAAGGGTTAGCGCGAACTAGAGAAAATCTAGGTAAGCAATTATCGAGCTTATTTGGAGCTAGGAAAATCGATGAAGCCGTCTATGAAGAGCTCGAAACAATTCTACTTACGGCTGATGTGGGGATACAGGCGACCAATCAGTTGTTAGACTCTTTGCGGGGCAAGGTTAAGCGTGATCAATTAAGTGATACTCATCAATTGAAGGGAGTTTTACAAGAAACACTCATTGAATTGCTTCAACCGCTAGCGAGACCTCTTGATATATCGACTCATCAACCTTTTGTAATCATGATTGCAGGGGTAAATGGTGTTGGGAAGACGACAACAATTGGGAAGCTCGCTTATTATTTTCAGTCTCAAGGAAAATCAGTTCTATTAGCAGCAGGTGATACTTTCCGTGCCGCTGCACGAGAGCAGTTGGTCGAATGGGGTAAGCGTAATAATGTGACGGTAATCGCACAAGAAAGCGATTCTCCCGGGAAAAGTGATCCTGCAGCTGTTATTTTTGATGCAATCAATGCGGCGAAGGCAAGAAATATCGATATCGTATTGGCTGATACAGCGGGTAGATTGACTACACAAATGCACTTAATGGAAGAAATAAAAAAAATAAAGCGCGTCATCAATAAAGCGCTGCCTGACGCACCGCATGAAGTATTGCTCATACTGGATGCTAACACAGGACAGAATGCCATAAGCCAAGTCAAAATCTTTAATGAGGCTTTAAATGTGACGGGTCTGGTTTTAACAAAGCTTGACGGAACAGCAAAAGGAGGCGTTATTGCAGCGATTGCAGCGCAATATCCAAACAATCCGCCAGCTTTACGTTTTATTGGTGTTGGGGAGAGCTTAGATGATCTTAGGCCCTTTGATGCAATTGAATTTGTTGAGGCTTTATTCGATTAGTTTTGAGTTGTAATGATTACTTTTGATAAGGTTTATAAGCGTTATCCAGATGGCTATGAAGCGCTAACGAATCTCATTTTTACGATTGATGCAGGTGAAATGGTATTTATTACTGGCCATTCGGGCGCAGGAAAGAGCACGTTACTAAAATTGATTGCGGCAATTGAGAAGCCTACATCCGGAAGTATTACGGTTAGTGATCAAATTGTGAATAAACTGAAGAAAAGCATGGTCCCTTTTTTAAGGCGCAGCCTAGGGATTATTTTTCAAGATCAAAAGATTTTATATGATCGCACAGTATTTGCTAATGTGATGCTACCACTACAAATTCATGGGTTCGAAAAGAGTGTCATGGAAAGGCGAGTGCGTGCAGCACTAGATAAAGTTGGGTTGCTAAATAAAGAAAAGGCGTATCCCATTACGTTATCTGGAGGAGAAAAGCAGCGCCTGTGTATTGCGCGAGCTGTCGTTCATCGGCCTTTAATCTTGATTGCTGATGAACCCACAGCAAATCTTGATGTGGCATATGCCCAAAATATTATGGATGTTTTTCGATCATTTCATCAAGTTGGAGTTACGGTATTAATAGCAACCCATGATCAAACGATTTTGAATGATTCAACTGCGCGTATACTTTCACTCAATCAAGGACATCTTATGGTATGAGAGTATGGATTTCTCAACATTGGCAAGCTTTGGGGGTAACTGCAAAGCAATTTTTTTTTAAGCCTGTCTCAAATTTTCTAAGTGTGGCAGTAATTGGTATTGCATTTAGCTTCCCGTTAGGGATTTATACCTTATTAGATAACTTACAAAGTTTTTCAGACCATTTTGTACATTCACCTCAGATAAGCCTATTTCTTGAGATTGATGCGACTGAGTCTGATATTGAAAATATTAATTCACGATTGGAAAGTTTTGATGGTATTACGAGCTTTCAATTTGTTTCCAATGAAATTGCTTTAGCGCAGCTACAACACGAAAGTGGGATGGGAGATATTGCGCTTCATTTAAAAAAGAATCCATTGCCCCATGCTTTTATTATTCATACGCAACATATGCCACCTGATAAGTTAGAAGAGAATCGACTAACTTTGCAGCAGTGGCCAGCGGTGTCATATGTTCAAGTTGACTCCGATTGGACCAGAAAAGTGCATGCTTTTGTTAAATTAGGAAGAGTTGCAGTTATCATGCTGTCTTCTTTGCTTGGTGTGGCGCTAGTAATTGTCATATTTAACACAATTCGGTTGCAAATACTTACAAAACAAGAAGAGATCGAAGTTTCAAAACTGATCGGTGCAACGGATCGTTTTATACGACGCCCCTTTCTTTATTTTGGTGCATTGCAAGGAGTGGTAGGTGCCTTAATAGCTTGGATTATCATTGCTGTTGGGGCTCAAAAGATCAATGATAATTTAACTGAATTGTCACAACTTTATGAGTTAAGTTTACGCTTAAATCCTTTATCTCTTTTTCAGGTTTTATTGTTAGGCGTTGTTGCAGGGTTTCTTGGATGGCTAGGTGCAAGGTTATCTGTAGCTCAGCATCTTTCTCAGATAGAGCCGAAATAGTTAATTTATAAAGCTAGACATACTAAAATTGGTCAGATTTGTGATGAGATTTCACTTAATTAAATAACTAAACGGAGAGGGCGATTGTTTTGAGTGGAGTTGGTATTGAGTGAGCGAGGGGCTTCTCTACCGGAGATAATTTTTAGTCGATTATCTCGGGCAAAGTCCATAAAAAAAGAATAGATGGTTGGGTTTTCGCTTCTTAGTAAGGTTTCAATCACTATACCAATTTGTCCGTTGCGCGAAATTGGATAAGCTAACTCTGAATAGATTAAGCGCCCATTGTTATATTGTGCAATTGCGCCGCAAAGACGCTCTGCCCAGTCGCTTGGTCGGAATGTTCGGCCATCAATGGTGATGCCTAGAATAAGCCATTCATAAACGTGCTCTTCTGGATAATTTTTTGAGGAATTTTCTGGATAGAGAGTGTCTAATTCAGCTAATGTTTTGGATTGTATTGTTGCCATATATTTTTCAACTACCTAATTTTTCAAATTCTTAACGGCAGTAATCTGGCTGACAATAGAAGATTCTTGGGAAATTTAGATAATCTGACAGATAAAAAGATAAAATCTATAAATCAAGGAAGCAGTTAAATTTAGTCTAGTGAATAACAATTGCGCTAGGATGTTGAATTGATATTGAGTAGTGATCGTTTCGACGAGATACCCATCCACGAACTTCGATGGTTTTATTCAAATAGGTCTCTAATGATGGAAATAAAGTTAGGTATTTATTTTCAAAACGGACATCGATATTGCTACTAAAAAAGAGTCGGCTGTATTTTTTGCTACGCTTAATTGAAATGGGTTTTCCGTAAAAACGTTGCCAACTACGTGTTTTTTTATTTGCAATTTGAGTAATCGGAAAAGGTGCATAGGCAGGGTAGGCCCAAATACCTAGCTTCTCTTTTTCTGCTCTTTTTTGAGCGCTAATCAGGGTATCAGCATGGCGGAGATTGGGGGGTATCAAATTAACAAATGCTAACCCTTTTTCAACTAAAATTAAATTAATGTGCTCCCCGTTCTTTGTACGAACATGCGCAAGTGACCGATTGTAATGATCTGTTTTCAGTTGATCATGTTCCAAATAGACTTTTACTCCAGTTAGTTTTTCTTGTAGCCATTTTTTTGCGACGATACCGCCAGCTTCTGCTTCACGATATCTTGTATCAGTTTCAGGGGCATTAATTCCCAATAAGCGAATATGCTGATTTCCTTTGAGTATGATCGTATCACCGTCAAGTACGGCAGTGACCTGGTGTAGCGTGAGTGATGATGTGGAAGGTAAGTAGATCGGCTTTGCATCGGGTGTCGGTGTATCGGAATAGGTGACTTGTCCTGCGGCGTCAGTCGATTTATAAATTGTATTACCCTGTGTGCTGAATGGAGTAGCACTAATTACTAAAATAACGAGTATCAACTTAATAAAAGTTAAAGATTGGTTATAAAGTCGCATTACTGGTAGCTGGTGATTAATCAGTATTAATTTCAATATTAATTGACGGAAGAAAATCTCCATCGATTCAGGTTCTGAATTAGAATACCTTGTTTTACGCTTAATACTATTTTTTCGTAATATTACAACTGACAGAAGAATCTCATGACAGATAATCTGATCGAGATCAAGAATCTAGCCTTTTCATATGGTACACGGCCAATTTTGAATAACGTTAACATGGCTATGTCGCGTGGGAAAGTGATTGCAGTGATGGGTGGGAGTGGCTCGGGGAAAACGACGTTATTACGTTTGATTGGTGGGGAAATTAAACCTTCTGGTGGTCATGTTAAAGTTGCAGATCAAATCGTTCATCACCTTAGTCGGGATGAATTGTTTAAGTTGCGAAGAAAGATGGGGATGCTGTTCCAGTTTGGTGCCTTATTCACGGATATCTCTGTCTTTGATAACGTGGCTTTTCAAATACGGGAGCATACTACCTTACCAGAATCAATGGTACGAGACCTGGTTTTGATGAAATTACAGGCTGTAGGGCTAAGGGGTGCGCATCACTTGATGCCAGCAGAGTTATCCGGTGGGATGGCACGCCGTGTTGCTTTAGCAAGATCAATTGCACTTGATCCCATGCTCGTAATGTATGATGAACCCTTTACTGGCTTGGACCCAATTTCATTGAGCGTAATTGGTAATCTGATCCGACGATTAACTGATGCATTAGGAATGATATCAATTGTGGTTACACATGATGTCCAAGAGTCTTTGAAAATTGTAGATTATGTTTATTTTTTGGCGGATGGCGTGATTGCTGCGCAAGGCACTCCACAAGAGGTAAAAAACTCGGTCGCACCTTTTGTTCATCAATTTGTGCATGGTGAAGAGGATGGTCCTGTACCATTCCATTATCCTGCTCAATCTTATCAAAAAGACCTGGCGCTGGAGAATTTTGTTGCGTAACCGCATTGTGGTTAGTATCCAAGCGATAGGACACCGGACGATTGATAGCATTTGGCGTTTGGGCGTTGCAAGTCGGTTTTTTGTTTGGGTTTTACTCAAATCAACAACTAGTTTTTTGCGATTTGGTCTTGTCGTTAGGGAAATCTATTTTGTTGGTGTTCTTTCACTGATTATTATTCTTGTATCAGGCCTTTTTGTTGGAATGGTTCTTGGTTTACAAGGCTACGAAACACTGCAGAAATATGGTTCAGAGTCTGCAGTGGGAACATTAGTTGCGCTTTCTTTGGTTCGAGAGCTTGGTCCTGTGATGGCGGCGTTATTGTTTGCGAGCCGAGCTGGATCGGCTATTACTGCTGAAATTGGACTAATGAAAGCAACAAATCAGTTAGCTGCGATGGGAATGATGGCAGTTGATCCGATTGCAAGGGTAGTAGCGCCACGTTTCTGGGCTGGTGTGATATCAATGCCGTTTCTGGCTGCCATGTTCTCAGTAATGGGAGTATTCGGCGGATACCTGGTTACCGTCGTTTTTATTGGGGTTGATAATGGATCATTTTGGTCACAGATGCAGAACGCGGTTGATTTTCGCTATGATATTGTAAATGGTGTGATCAAAAGCTGCTTTTTTGGCGTTGCGGTTACAGCGATCGCGGTTTTTGAAGGTTTCGATGCCCCGCCTACTGCCGAAGGTGTTTCAGGCGCGACGACTCGAACAGTCGTGACCTCTTCATTGGTTATTCTTGGATTAGATTTTGTATTAACTTCATTTATGTTCAGAGGAGTGAGTTGATGTCACGAACAGTAATGGATTTCTGGGTCGGGCTGTTCGTGATGGCCGGTATTGGAGCCCTGCTGATTCTAGGGTTAAAAGTAGGGAACTTGACAAGCTATAATGCAGGGGAAGTGTATAATTTAACAGGAAATTTTGAAAATATTGGCGGCCTAAAAATTCGAGCGCCTGTTAAAAGTGCTGGTGTTGTTGTAGGGCGTGTATTGGATATTCAATATAGTCTGGAAACCCATGATGCAATTGTTACAATGGGAGTCAGCAGTTCTTATCAATTTCCAAAGGATACCTTTGCTAGTATTTTGACGTCTGGATTACTGGGAGAACAGTATATTGGTTTGTCACCAGGGGGCGATGCAGTAATGCTTGCGGATGGTGATAAAATTATGAAAACAAATTCAGCCATGGTGCTAGAAGAGATGATAGGACGCTTTCTGTTTGATAAAGCTTCTGAGAATTAATACACTTATCGGATAATTTTGAGGATTGAGATAATTATGAAAAAAATGATTAATACATTGATTTCTTTGATACTGCTATGTGTAGCTCTATCAGGATGGGCAAAGGATACTGCGCCTGATCTACTAGTTAAAAATACGGTTGATGAAGTGATTGCTATCATCAAGCAGGATAATGGGATCAAGAAGGGTGGAAAAGATCGTATTCTTGATTTGGTTGAAAATAAAATACTACCGCACTTTAACTTTACACGGATGACTCAACTTGCGATGGGGAAGAACTGGTCAAAAGTAGAGCCCCAACAACAAAAGGAACTAGTAAATGAATTTCAAACTTTGCTAGTGAGAACTTATTCCAACGCACTAACGAATTATCGTGATGAAGTGATTGAAGTCAATCCGATCTCACCTCAGTCTGACGCTAAAAATACTACGGTCAAAACGGTTGTGATTCAAGGGCGAGGTAAAGAACCTGTTCCAATTGATTATAGTATGGAAAAAACAGATAACGGATGGAAAGTTTTTGATGTGACAGTCGCTGGAGTCAGTCTTGTGACAAATTATCGTAGTACTTTTAATAGTCAGATAAAGAAAGGGGGGGTTAACGGCCTAATTGAATCACTTGCGAAGAAAAATAAATCGCTAGAAGGGCAGTAATAAGTCTGCGAATTGAGTTTTAATTAACATGGATGAACTCAATCAATCATGGCAATCTATCTAGATGGAAATAAGGTTGCTCTTAGCGGTTCGATTACATTTAATAATGTCGTTGAATTAACTCAGCAAGGGATTGATCTAATGGATAGCCATTGTCAAATTATCGATTTGAACGAAGTAACAGAAGTTGATTCGTCAGCTGTGAGTATGTTACTTGAATGGTTACGGATAGCAAAAACGCGGAAACTTGATCTTCACTTTGTTCACTTGCCGGAAAATTTAAGTAGTTTACTCAAATTGTATGGTTTGAGTGAAATAATCTTACCCACCTAATAAGTCATTTCTCGATCACAGTTTTTGCTTAACTTTAATTAAAGTAGGTTTGCTTCTTTTGTTTGTAGATGATTCCAGCAATCGAGATTCAGAGACTGAATAAATCATTTGGTAATTTGGTTGCGCTGGAGGATATTCAACTTTCAATCGCTCAAGGGGAATTTTTTGCATTACTTGGGCCAAATGGTGCGGGTAAAACAACATTGATTAGTATTGTGGCAGGATTGGTCATGGCTAATAGTGGCCAGGTTAAAGTAATGGGTCACAATGTTGTAACTAGCTATTCAAAAGCCCGAAGTGTGCTTGGCGTTGTTCCTCAGGAATTAGTTTTTGATCCTTTTTTTACTGTGCGTGAGACACTGGTTTTCCAATCTGGATATTATGGCATCAGAAAAAATAAAGTATGGATTGATGAAATATTGCACCGACTTGATCTGGCTGATAAAGCAGACACTAATATGCGAGCGCTTTCTGGAGGTATGAAGCGAAGGGTATTGATAGCGCAAGCCCTGGTTCATAAACCTCCGGTAATCATACTTGATGAACCGACAGCTGGAGTGGATGTTGAGCTTAGGCAAGCTTTATGGTCTTTCGTTAAACAGCTGAATCAAGATGGACATACAATTGTGTTGACGACTCATTACTTAGAAGAAGCTGAAGCATTATGCCAACATGTAGCAATGCTAAAAAAAGGAAAAATTATTGTTTTGGATAGTATTCGTAATTTGATTGATAAAATCCGTGATATCTCGTTACAGCTTCGTTTAGCGTGTGAAGTACTACCAATGCAGCTAATTAAATGGTCATCGATAAAGCAAAATGAATGCTATATTTTTAAAATTCAAGATTACTTGGAAATTTCAGAAATTCTTACCATTTTAAAGCAGGAAAAAATTGAAATACTCGAAATGAAGCTTCAGGAGCCTGATTTAGAAGAAGTCTTTGTAAGAATGATGAGCGATGAATCATTTATAGGGACATGACAGGTTTTTTGACTTTATTTCATAAAGAGCTCTTGAGGTTCTGGAAGGTCAGTTTCCAAACAATTTTGGCGCCTATCGTATCAACTTTGCTTTATTTGTTGATTTTTTCACATATATTAGAATCACGTATCGAAATTTATCCAGGCGTTTCCTATTCTCAGTTTTTGATTCCTGGGTTAATAATTATGGCTATTTTACAGAATGCTTTTGCCAACTCATCATCAAGCCTAATTCAGTCAAAAATTTCTGGCAATATCATTTTTGTGCTGCTGTCGCCTCTATCTTATTTTGAGTTTTTTGGTGCTTATTTATTAGCTTCTGTAGTGAGGGGTTTGCTAGTGGGTTTGGGTATGTTTATTGTGGTATCCCAGTTCCATGAAGTATCAACACAATTTCCATTCTGGATTGTATTGTTTGTTTTATTGGGGAGTATGATTCTGGGAGTTCTGGGGATAATTGCTGGAATTTGTTCAGATAAATTTGATCAGCTTGCTGCTTTCCAGAATTTTATTATTTTGCCTTCTACATTCTTATCTGGGGTATTCTATTCAACTCTTTCTCTTTCACCTGCTTGGCAAAAGCTTTCTTATGTAAATCCTTTTTTTTATATCGTTGACGGTTTTCGCTATGGATTTCTAGGTGTTTCTGATGTGTCGCCCTATCTGAGTTTGGCTGCTGTAATTGCTTGTTTTTTGGTTGTTTCATTGCTAACACTGAACATGCTTAAGACAGGTTATAAATTCAGGCACTAGTTATTCTGGTAACGATGATTAAATTTTTATGCACTTTTATTAATTTTACATACTACTGAGGTAATTATGATTTCTTCCGATCAAATTAAAAAATCTATTGAAGCATCCATACCCTGTGAGTGGATTCAGGTAGAAGGAGAAGATGGTCGTCACTTTAATGCCGTGATTGTCAGTGCAGAGTTTGTTGGTAAAACAATGATTCAGCAACATCAATTGGTATATCGTGCATTGCGTGAGCGGATGAAAGACGATGTTCATGCGCTATCGATGAGAACACTTACACCAGAGCAATGGGTTAATGCACAATCAAGTAAATAGATGAATACTAATCTGATGTTTCTGTGAGCGCATTGAGCGGTTGTGGTTGCGCAATTCCAAAGCCTTGCACAAAATCAACCCCGATTTCACGAAGCTTATAAGCTATTTCTTGAGATTCTACAAGCTCAGCGATAGTCTTAATTTTCATAATGTGAGCAAGCCGATTAATTTCGCTAACTTTAGTTTGATCAGTTTCATTGTAAAGCATGTCACAGATTAGATTTCCATCAATTTTTATGAAATCAACTTTAATATTTCTAAGCAGATTAAAAGAAGTTCGATCGTGCCCAAAACTACAGAGTGAAACATAGCAACCTATTTGTCGAATATTTTGTGTAAAGGTAGCGACTTCTGAAAGATTGGATTTTGCATCGACTTCTTCGATTTCAAAACATAGTGTTTTTGCAGGAATATTGTATGTTGTTAATTGGTTTTTAATAAAGATAGTGAATTGGGGATCGCAAAGGGTATCTTTGGCTATGTTAATGCACATGATAGTATTAGACTTCGTGGGATGTGAAGAAAGCCATTTTGTTAGGTAGCCAACAACCCAGCGATCAAGTTGTGGCATTAAATTATATTTTTCTACTAAAGGTAAAAATGCGCCTGGTGGAATTAAATTTGTTTCTTCCTCGGCCATTCGAATTAAAATTTCGCAAAAAGTAATCTGATTAGGACCTTGATTCGTAGAGATAATACTCTGGAAATA
>SSFW01000087.1 GCA_008015595.1 Nitrosomonas sp.
AATCTATGTTCTGCAAAACGATCAGCGAATAATCTGCTAACCAACATTCCTGCGATAGTTCCACCACAAAAAGGAAAAACAATCGACCATTTCAGGGTGCCAATGAATATTGCTGAAACAACACCAGCCAGGGAAACCAATGCAATAATGGCGAGTGATGTGGCCAATATAGATGACGTATTCAGATTAGTAACTTTCTTGAGTGTCGGCACGATCACGAATCCACCACCTACACCCAGTAAGCCTGACAGAAAACCTGCCATCGTGCCTGAGAATGCTAATGCTCTAAAGCAAGGAATGTTCCAAACCAAACGTTCGCCGATTTCATCCATCCGACAAGGTGGGTCAATCAATATTCTCACGTCATCGTCATCTCCATGCAGGCTTGGGCGGAACATGCGTTTAGCAACAAAAATTAACACACAGGCAAACAGCAAGGTCAGCGGTGTGTTTGGCAACTGTTGTGCAGTCCATAGCCTATTGGAGCGGTCAATGCACCTGTCGCCGCGATCAAACTGGCTGCCCGGTACCTGACTATTTTTTGCCTGAATGCCAACAATGCTCCGATTGCTGCTGACAAACCGACCGCAAGCAATCCAATCGGAGCAGCTTCTGCAACCGCAAGATGCAAGCTGAACATGAGCAACGGCACAGCGATGATGGCTCCACCTGCTCCTGTCAGTGCAAGCACGATGCCCGTGAATGAACCCAGCAGGATGCTGATTAGGCTTGGTTCCATCTGCTTAGCTTACACTAGTTGAACGAGTGAGCCATTCACGGCCTTTCAACATGCCGCTCCAGTATAACCAGGGGAATAATTTCATTTTGAGAAACCATGCAAATCGCCTTGGTACAGTCGGATTGAGCGGGAAAGTGGGCAACAATTTACCGCCAAAACCAAATTCGGCCAATATCACCTTGCCATTCTCTACCGTAAGAGGACAAGCACCATAACCATCATAAATATTACGCAATTCCCTTCCTTCTTTGGCTGCCAGGAGATTCTTCGCCACTATGACGATTTGCTTTCTGGCTGCGGCAGCTGTTTTGGCGTTAGGCGAAGAGCAAACATCTCCCAAGGAAAAGATGTTGGCGTAACGCGGGTGCTGCAATGTTTTGGGATTGACCTCACAAAACCCGGCAGCATCAGCCAATGGGCTCTTACTAATGAAGTCCGGTGCAACCTGAGGCGGCACCACGTGCAGCATATCGAACGGTTTTTCTACGTGCGTTACATTTCCCTCGCTATCCTTGATGTCGAAGCTGGCTATTTTGTTGGTGCCATCGACCTTCACCAGATTAGAATTGAACACCACTTTTGCGTGATAACGTTTTACATATTCCATCAATGGTGGAACAAAGTCAGCTACGCCAAACAGTACTGCGCCAGCCGTATTGAATTCGACTTCGATATCGTCCAGCATATGATGGTGCAACCAGTAATCAGACGAAAGATACATGGCTTTTTGAGGGGCACCAGCACATTTGATCGGCATGGGAGGCTGCGTAAACAAGGCCTTGCCGCTTTTGAGGTTTTTCGTGAGATACCAAGTATAAGGCGCCAAATCAAAATGATAGTTAGATGTGACGCCATTTTTGCCGAGTGTTTCCTGTAAGCCCTCGATTTTCTCCCAAGCCAAACGGATACCTGGACAAACGATCAATTGCCTATAGCCAATTGAACGACCATCTGCCAGATTAACCAGATTGTTGTCGGGTTCAAATCCAATCGCTGCTGCTTGTATCCATTCTGCCTTCGGCGGAATGACATCCGCCATGTTCCGCGCTGTTTGCGCTACGTCATAAGCGCCACCACCGACCAGTGTCCAAGCAGGCTGATAATAATGTTTATCACAGGGTTCGATGATGGCGATGCGAAGAGCAGGTCTGCGGTGCAAAAGACTAGCCGTCACTCCGATTCCTGCTGCGCCGCCGCCTATTACGACAATATCAAATGCATTACCCCAGTTACAAGCTGCTGCCACTGACATAGATTTATCTTGGGATGCGCGTGGAATGTGAATTATTTCAAGTGCATCACCTGTCCAGCTACAAGCTGCCGTGACAGATTCTTCCCCATCTTCGGATGTTTTCTCTTGTTTATTCAGTTCATATAATGCTCTAGCTCGATTGCCGGTATTACAAAATGCAAGAATTGGTCCGGGCAATTCAGTCAGTAGTTTGTTGAATGACTCGATCTTTCCGGTGGAGACTGGACCAATCTCAATAGGCAAATAAATAAAATTGATTCCAAGTATGCGCGCCGCTTTTTTCAATTCCAGACTGGTGGGTTGAGTTTCTCCTTCTTCATGATCAGGGCGATTGCAGATAATGGATTGATACCCCGCTTCCGCTATTTCTGCCAAATCATCAACGCTGATCTGATCGGTAACGAACAACTTCTCATCCAGTTTTGTCGTAACGATGCCCATTTCTTCCTCCTTCCGTAAGGATCGGTTTTAAGTCGTGTCAGCACCAAACATTGTTCACTAATATTTTAGGAAACGGCATCAAGGGCTTAAAAAAATAATTATCTATATATCAAATACTTATTAAGTATATATACTAGATTAAAAGGAATTTGTGAAATCAGTCAATCCTTGGTCTGCGATATTTCGATAATTGGATTAGTGTTAGATCACCCCAGGCGAATTTAAACAGCAAGTAGAGATATATCCGGACTCATACTAATGATGCTTACATCCGCACCCGGCTGCGTGTACGTGATTTACCTGATCAGCTTCTGGTTGCAGCGAGCGCACTGCCAGATCACGGCCACGCGCCATGTTGCCATGCATCGCAGGTGCAGAAAGAATCACTTTCTCTGCCGTACTCCCGCATGCCGAACAATCCGGGTTGGGTGCGTTGATTGAATGGTGTACTTCAAATTGTAGTTTGCACTGTGTGCACAAGTAATCATAGACTGGCATTTGGAATCCTTATTCATTACATTAATGGCACTTCTCAGAAACTCTAGGATGTGACCACTTGGCATACAAGTGGCCACGCTTTTAGGTTTGCTCTCCTGAATTTAGCTCCAACGAGGCGGTTGTTTTTCTTTAACACCGAATTGAACTGAGGTGACATCAGTCCTGGTCCGTTTTTCGGCATCTTGTGTCGGGGCTCTCAACCGGCGTGTTTCAACTTCCCAAACCCAACCGCTGATAACCACATCCTTGGGAATGAGAGGGTGATTTTTAAATGCTTCTATTGTTCTCATGCAAGTTTCGTCCACGTCATCCATCATTCCAATCCACTTGGCAAAGGCGCCCTTCTCCAGCTTCTGCTCCGGCAACGTCGGATCCAACACGATATTATCCGGATCGATTCCCTTGTCGCGGAAAACCTTTTCCAGATCAGTCGCATTTGCAGACAGCATGCCGCATTGCGTGTGCTGCACGATGACAATTTCCTTGGTGCCAAAAAAATTACAAGTTAGCATCGCCGAGCGAATTGCATCGTCGGTAACGATTCCTCCGGCATTACGAAAGCAATGCGCATCTCCATGACCTGCCGGGGTATCCACATGGATGCCGAGCGCTTCATCTATTGGCAGGCGCTCGTCCATACAAGCAAGTACCCATAACTTCCGGTTATTATGCCCGCCCGGTCCATGACGGCGACGTTGTGCCCAGTGATCATATGCGGCGACGCGTGTATCCAGTTCCTCTTTGATAGTTTTCAATTTCTGAGTCTCCTCGGTAATAGATTGAAATTTACTCCCCTAAAACGATCTACTTTCTTAGTAGAACTCAAAGGTGTTTCTAGGGATATTTAGCTCGTGCACCTAGTTATTTCCAGATGCAATGAAATTAATTGCAAATACCATGCCACCAATAAAAAAATAATATTTATCATTAATTACAATAGGTTAAATTTTATTTATTGCCAGCTTAGTGAAGCTATGCTTCAATAAGTGAAATTTAACTTCACACATCATCCATAATCCATGAACAACGATCCTCTTTCTGAGTTAACACCGATCTTTTTTTTGCAAACATTTATTCTTGAACTGATGCATGCCAGCGAACAGCAGGGACAAAAGCATTGTGAAGAGTTGATTGAGCATATAGCCCAAACTGCAGGATGTTTTTTTGAAGAAACTTATCGAGAAAATACTGATAAAAGTGAACAGCTCGATAATGAAAGTTATACCGAACTGATACTCGGCATCAAAAACAATATCGGTGGAAAATTTTCACTGGTTTCCAGTAATCAGGAATGTATTACGGTTACCAATTCCCGCTGTCCTTTCGGTGAACAAGTTACCAATTTTCCTGAATTATGTAGGATGACTTCCAGTGTATTTGGAGGTATCGCAGCCAGAAATTTTGGTTACGCCAAGGTTGAAATCAAAAAAAGTATAGCCCGCAAAGATGGCAGGTGTGATGTATGCATTTACACCAATCCACATGCAGCAAAAGGACATGCTGGAATGGAATATACCGATACTACACCGGTCAAGGAAATTAACGACATCAATGAATTACACTGCAAGATTGAGACGAGCATGCAACAGCTTTGGCACAAACAAAGTAAGCAACTAACAAAGAAACAACAGCCCCCTGCAATCATAGCAAAATCACCCATGATGCAGAAAATACTGCAATCAATCGAGGTTATTGCACCTACTATGGCAACGGTTCTGATTCAGGGTCAAACAGGTGTAGGTAAGGAGCTGATAGCACGCGCCATCCATGCAATGAGCGATCGCTACCATAAGCCATTCATCGCCATTAACTGTGGCGCGATTCCAGAAAGCTTGATTGAAAGTAGTTTATTCGGGCATGAAAAAGGTGCTTTTACAGGAGCCATCGAAGTACACCATGGTTTTTTTGAGCGAGCCGAAGGTGGCACTTTATTTCTGGATGAAGTCGATTCATTGTCGCCAGCAGCACAAACCAGATTGCTTCGCGTGATCCAGGAAGGCGAATTGGAGAGAGTTGGTGGTAAACAAACATTGGCGGTTGATGTAAGAATCATTTCAGCAACAAATCAGAATCTGGAAAGTCTTGTTAAGCAGGATCTGTTCCGTAATGACCTATACTACCGCATCAATGTAGTGCGTTTAAGTATTCCTCCCTTAGTTGAACGACCAGAAGACTTACCTTATCTTGTGCAATTGATCATTCGGCGATTGAACAAGCGATATAACAAGCAGGTTAAATCAGTAAGTCGTGAAGTTATGCAGAAAATCCGCGCTTATCATTGGCCAGGCAATGTTCGTGAATTAGAAAACATTCTTGAACGCAGCATCTTATTTGTTAGTGGCAAAGAAATGACTGAACTGGATCTAGAGCTTTCTACTAAAACAAAAAGCATTGGTGAATGGAAAGACGAGAAAGAATACGCCCTTACCAAAATTGAAAAATCATTTCTAGAAACAGCTCTGAAACAACATCACGGAAATATAAAGAGAGTCTCTGAAAACATGGGAATTACATCACGCGCAGTTTACACCAAACTAAAAAAACATAATATTAACTTG